>JAUMXJ010000069.1 GCA_030529205.1 Bacillota bacterium
TTATACTATCTGGCGTTTGTCGGATTTCAGGTGATAGGAATCTATACTCTTGTCTTGAACAGCAAGAGTAAGAGCAATCGATTGGTATTTGCCGTTTTTTTGGCTTTGAGCATGTGGGCGATCGGGATGTCCGCCATGACATTTTCCAAGAACAGCGACGAGGCGTTGCTGTGGGCGCGGGTGTCCGGAATCGGATGGTGCAGTTACTTTGCGATTCTGTTCCATTTCGTCATTCACTACACGCGCAGAAATCATAAAAAGTGGGTGATTTTTGCGATTTACCTGATTCCGTTGTTCGTGTACTATTCCACATTTGTGTCGGATTCCGAACGTGTCATTCAGGTGGCGACGTACGGATACAGCGCGAGAGCGTTTGTCGCGACCAATGACTTCGATCTTGTCGAATTCGGGTTTCAAATGTACTTTCTGCTCTGTAATTACATGATGCTGAATATTCTGTCCCAGCACCAGAAGGAAGCGGAGTTTAAAAAAATCAAATCCGAAACCCGTGTGCTCTTCATGGGAATTGCATTCAGTTTCTTGTTCAGCGTCTCCATCAATATCAGCCGCATTATCTGGGAGATAGAAATCCCGGCGCTGACGATTTTTTCCGCATTCGGCTTCGGATTCGCGATCTTACACAATCAGCGCAAATATAACTTTTTGTACGAGAAAGTATCTCTTACCACGGCTTGGAATGAGAAACAGGCGCCCGAGTTTCAGAGAGGAATCGGGGTCGCCAATTTGTATATTATTTTGAGCAATGCCATTTACTTTGTGATTTACTACTATTATCGGCTGACGAGCAATTGGTTGTTGGTGATTCCGACCTTGGTCATCTCCGTAACCCTGTACATGGTGTATTTATCGGGGCTCTCGGAAAAGAGAAAGGTGCTGGTCTCCAGCTTTATGATCGGAATCAGCATCATCTCGGCATCGATTCTTCTCGACCGCATCGGTTCTCTTACAACCTGGGCGATCGGGTTTTCCGTCCTTCTGTTTATGATTACATCGGGCTACGGAAAACAGATTTTTTTGATTATTTTCTCTATTTTTATTGCACAGGCATACATCGTCTATCTGCGTATCGGCTCCTATGTGTACTACACGAACGGAGACTTTTTGATGCGTACTTTTTTCACCCTTTCGATGATGTATGTGGCGCTGTTTATCAGAAGATTGATTACCAACGAAGATGTCCAGAACACGAATCACCTGAAATTTCAAGAGATTCTGACCGATTTGTCGGAAGAGGGAATTGAATCCGTGGACGAGGGCGCAAACGAACTCATCAAAGAAATTTTGAATTATACCTCCAATTTTTTCGAGGTGGATCGCGGCTATGTCCTGGTGAAAGACAGTGATGCGGTGATGAGGAGCATATTCTCGTGGAGCAGTGACGGGCATGATTACGGCTTGAGTTTGAGCAAGGATTTTTATGAACGGATAAGCGAAAAAGAGTTTATTTATGTGCGAGATGTCAGAAGCCTTTCCTTGCAGGATGAGGAGATGATCGAGAGGGAATTCGGGGAAAATACCATGTCCCTGCTGGTGATTCCGATCTACAAGGCGGGAGAACTGATCGCAATGGTTTGCTGTGAATCGGTACACAAGATGAAGTACATTATCCACGATATTATCAATACTTTGTCGAACACCATTACCAGCATGTTTGAAAAAGCGGATAAGGAAAACACCATTTACACCTACGCTTACTACGATCTGCCGACCGGACTCCCGAACCGCAATATGTTTGCCAAGAGATTGGAAGAGGCGATTTTAGAGGTGAAATCCCAAGAAGCGGAGAGGGAACAGCCTTTTCCTATGCAGGTCGCCGTCGTCTTCATCGGGTTTGAATATCATAAACGCATTGTCGGCAGTACCGGACAGGATATTTCGGAATCCCATCTCACCGCGATCGGAAAGAGGATTTCAGCAGTCAGCGGCAGACATCTGCTCGCACGCTTCGGAAACGACAACCTGATCATGCTCCTCAGAGATTACGGCGATCTCGACAGAGTGATTGAACGGATCAATGTCGAGATGGAAGAGCCGATTCAGGTCGACGGCAGCATTATCTCCGTCGGTCTCAATATCGGCGCGGCGATTTATCCCGACGACGGAGATTCCGTGCGCTCCCTGGTAAAAAATGCCGATATGGCGCTTTATGAGGCGAGAAGATCGGGAATCGCCTCATTCGTCCGCTATTCGAAAGAACTCGCGGACAAATTTGAAGAAAAAATAACCTTGACCAACAGCTTGTATCGGGCGATTGAAAACCAGGAACTCACGCTGTTTTATCAACCGCAGATCAATGTGAAGACACAAAAAATAGAGGGAGTGGAGGCGCTGATTCGATGGTTTCATCCTGAAAAAGGGATGATTTCCCCGGGCGTGTTTATTCCGATTGCGGAAGAGACGGGGATTATCACATCCATCGGAAAATGGGTTCTCGAGCAGGCGTGTTTGCAGGCGAGAGAATGGAAGAAAAAATTCGGAGCCGATCTTCTGATGGCGGTGAATGTATCCACCAGACAGCTTCAGGAGGGCTCATTGGACAAATTGGTCGAGACTGTCCTCAGAAAATCCGAGCTGAGTGCAAATTTCTTGGAGATTGAGGTGACGGAGTCCGAGCAGCTTACGACACAGAATCACGCAATCGACAATTTGCAGAGCCTCAGAGACCTCGGCGTGCAAATCGCCATCGACGACTTCGGCACGAAGTACTCCTCTCTTGCGAGACTCAGGCATCTGCCGATTTCCAAGCTGAAGATCGACATGAACTTTGTGCGTGCCATCAACACCGGAGAAAAGAGCAATCAGCTCGTCACCTCGATTATCAGACTCGGAAAGAACTTAAATTTGAAGGTTCTTGCGGAAGGTGTGGAGACACCGGAGCAGTACGAGTACTTGCGCGACAACGGCTGCGACGAGATTCAGGGATACTATTTTTATAAACCGATGCGCAGGGAAGAAGTGGAATTTCTTTTGAGACGACAGATGGAGGAGGAAGAAGCATGGCAGAAATAATTTCCATTTTGTTTTATATAATATTTGTCGTGAGCATTTTGATTGCCGCTTACATTTTGTTCTCCAATCCTTCCAGATGGGATGTCCGCCTCGCGTTTCTGATCGCGCTGGCAACTGCGGTCAGAAATCTCGGATACAGTATGCGCTCCGTGGCAACCAGCTTTGATGAAGCCATTCTCTGGACTTATATCGCCGCAATCGGGTGGACCTCCTTTTATTGTCTGACCTTTGCGTGGTTCTACAACTATCTGTTCCGCAGATTCAATAAGTTTTTTACAGCTTTGGCGTTCTTCGCCTACATCGGGCTGTTGTGGACATTTGTCCTCTCTCCCTCTTCTTCTGAATTCTACAATCTGGTAATCACGAAGTTCGGAATCGTCGATGTCAAGTATTTTTACGGAAGCACGGCTTCTTACAGCGAGATGGTGTCTGCCGTAATTTACGTATCGGTCATCTCTCTGATCATCGTCTCGTCCATTGTTCAGCTGGTCAACTCCAAAGATACCAAGAAAAAAGGAAACCTCACCATACTCGTCTCCGGATTTTCTTTGGCGGTTCTCCTCTCACTGGTCTCCGATCAGCTGGGGCAACTCATGACGGAAAACCAACTGCCGAGTCTGTCTCCCATTTATTCCGTGCTCGTCATCGGATCGATCTTGACAGTCCTCATCCGCGATGAAAAAGTCAGACCGCTCAGCGTACTGATGACGACCTATCGCAATATCGAAGATATCGAGTCCAGAGTCTGGGAGCGCGTGGAAATCTACATCGTGATCATTGCACTTGCATCATTCGGATTGAACCGCATTTTTTTCTCGAACAGCTATAACAATGACGAGTACATCTTGCTGATTACGGCATTGACGGTGGCATCCCTGATGCGCATCATGCGGTTGACATTAAAAAATAAGACGCTTACGGGCTTTGTCCTCGTCTTTTTACTGTCTGTTGAGATTATCGTGTCGATGACGGTGGGCTTCCGGACCTCTTTGATCAGCGTCTGGTTCTATCCGTTTTGCTACTTGCCGCTTCTGGTACTTCTGACGGATCGCAAAGCGATTTTTGCCGTCTGCGCCCTGTCCGTATTCTACGCGCTTTCCGTGATGTTCAACATGGGTGGAAAGTGGAGCGGATTTAATACACAGGGCGTCATCCAGAGGGTGACATTGAGTTTGATTTTCTGTCTGCAGCTTTTTTACGGAAATCGCTTTTATCGAAAAAGAAATTCGTACAATCAGAGATTGATAGAAATCCAGGAAAAGTACGCGGAGGTTACGGCGTACTACATCGACATCAATATCGAGAACTATGTCGCCAAGACGGAGGGGATGCTTAAGCTCTGTCGAGAGTTTATCAATGCGGACCGCTTTTTCGTCCTGATGTTCGACTATAAGAAAGACTGCGTAATAGAGCATTACGAGTCTCTCGGTGAGAATGTCTCCTCTACCAGGAATATTATGAAGAACATCCGCCTCTCGGATATGAAATGGTTTTTCGAAAGACTGAGAACCGACGGCATTTTAAGTGTGCAGGACATCCGGACTCTGCCGAGGGAAGCGAAGAGCGAAATCCTCCTGTTCTCCTGGTCCGCGATCGAGTCCATCTACTGTGCTCCGATTTACAGCGGAACGGAGATCGTCGGAGTCGTCGGTCAGGAAAAGGTGAAGAGCGATTTGACTCTGCCGAAAGAGGAAGAGGACTTTGTTATTTTTGCGGCAAATGCACAGGCGGAAGCATTCTCCAAAATCGTATCGCAGAATAAAATCAATCAGATGGCGTATTACAATGCACTCACAAATCTGCCGAACCGATTTGAATTTCAAAAACGAGTGGAGCATGTCATCAATGTGGAAAAGAATGAGGATTGCGCAATGGTCTTCCTCGATTTGGACTCTTTCCAGGAGATCAATGACGTCATCGGTCATGACGGCGGTGACGAGCTCCTGGTTCTGCTCGCGAAAGAAATATCTCGAAAAATCGGAAAGAACGATATTCTTGCACACTATGCGGGGGACGAGTTTGCGATTCTTCTTACGAATGTGAGTTCGCGTCATGAGGTCGGACAGAAGGTGAGCGATATCCTGAACTCCGTCCGCATTCCGAAGAAGATACTCAATCGGGAGTTCTTCGTATCCGCAAGTGCAGGCGTTTCCATGTACAAGGAGGATGCGCACAGTTTCGATCAGATGATCAGCAACTCCGAGCTTGCGCAGTATGTAGCAAAGAAAACGGGAAAGAACAAGTATATTATCTGCGATGAGTATATGAAAATAGAGAATCTGCATCGCATCGAAATGAAGAAGAGTTTTGTCGCGGCAATCGACCGGGGTGAGTTGTTTATCGAGTATCAGCCTGTTCTCGAATCCGCCGAGATGAAATCGATCGGATTTGAAGCACTGTTGCGGTGGAGACATCGCGATTACAATATCCTCTATCCGGAGGAATTTTTGCCTCTCTCGGATGAAGTCGTGCTCAACTCCAAAATCCTGAATTTCGTCGTGGAAGAAAGCTGTAAGCAACTCAAAAAATGGGAGGCGGAGGGTTATGAGACCCGCATTACGGTCAATATGTCCTGTGATCAGATCGATCATATCGACTTTGCCAAAATCTTCGAGGACAACATACTTCTTTACGGAATCAATCCGTCCGGTCTTGTGGCGGAGATATCCGAAAAATACGGGTACGAAATTGACAATGACATGCTCGGAAGATTGCGCAGCCTCGGAATGTCGGTATCCATTGACGAATTCGGTTCGAAGAACTCATCTCTTGCCCGCATCGCACATTTGAATATCGATGAAATCAAAATCGATATGGGATTTGTGCAGCGAATCGGCAGCACCAGGAAAGACGACGGAATAGCGCAGTCCATTATCGAAATGGGAAGCGATCTCGGGCTGAAGGTGACCGCGCTCGGAATTGAAAACAATGAACAGTATGAGTTTTTTAAAGCCAGCGGATGTCACTATGTCCAGGGTTATTTTTTCTATCGTTCCATGCGTGCGGAGGACGCGACCGACCTGCTCGCATTTCACCGCGGGGAGCATCAGGGTATCAAAGAGAAAGAAACCCTGCCGCATTTAAAAGCTGCACCCGGGTATCAGTGACGCACGGCGGATGGCGGGGCGGGCGGTATGCAGGAAGCCTCGAGGGCAGAAAAA
>JAUMXJ010000070.1 GCA_030529205.1 Bacillota bacterium
ATACACACCGGGAGTTGCAGCACCTTGCCTGGAAATTGCGGAAAATGAGGACTTGGCTTACGACTATACGGCAAAATCGAATCTGATCGCCGTTATTACGGACGGAACAGCCGTGCTGGGACTCGGAGATATCGGACCTTCCGCGGGAATGCCCGTCATGGAGGGAAAATGTGCTCTTTTCAAGAGATTTGCCGGCATCGACGCAGTCCCGCTCTGCATCAGCTCCAAAGATCCGAAGGTCATCATCGACACCGTCGTCAACATCTCAAAAAGCTTCGGAGGCATCAACCTGGAAGACATCAGCGCTCCGCGTTGCTTTGAAATCGAACAGGCACTGATCGAAGCTTGTGACATTCCCGTCTTCCACGACGATCAACACGGTACCGCCATCGTCACCGCCGCTGCACTGCTCAATGCGGTGAGGCTGACAAAAAAAGAAATGGGAAGAATGAAGATTGTCACTTCGGGCGCCGGCGCGGCGGGCATCTCGATTGCAAGACTGATTTTGCAAATGAAGTTCGGCGATGTCATTCTCTGCTCGAGCAAGGGTGCCATCTACGACGGCGCACCCTACAACAACGACGAACAGCAGGCGATGGCAAAAATCTCGAATATCCACAAAGAACGCGGTTCCCTCGCCGACATCATGAAGAATGCGGATGTCCTCATCGGGGTCTCCAAACCGGGAGTGGTCAGTGCGGAGATGGTTAAAACCATGGCAAAAGATCCGATCATCTTCGCCATGTCGAACCCTACCCCTGAAATCATGCCTGATATCGCGAAAGCGGCGGGAGCAGCGGTCGTCGGCACCGGCAGATCGGATTTCCCGAATCAGGTCAACAATATCCTCGCGTTTCCCGGAGTATTCCGCGGTGCACTCGACTGCCGAGCGAGAAAAATTACGGACGAGATGAAGGAGGCGGCGGCGCGTGCCATCGCCTACACCATCACGGATGCGGAGCTGCACTGCGACAATGTCATTCCGGATCCGTTCCATCCGACCGTGGTCGAAAATGTAGCGAAAGCGGTCAAAGAAGAAGCAATCAAGGCGGGACTCAATCGCATCTGATTCATTCCGCACATGGATAAAAAAGCAAAGCGCCGCGTTATTCTCACGCAGCGCTTTTTAAAATGTTCAGAACGGGAAGGACATATTCCCTACTTCATCGGATTGAACTTTTGGTATCTCAGACCTTTGAATCCCCCCGCAATCCAGTAAAGTTGATTCTTAAAGAACACCGGCATGTCGGACTGACCGAGCACCATAAACTCCGGAAGTCTTCCAGGTGCCTGCAGAATGGTCCCGTCCGCTCTGAGAATGGCGAAATACGGAAGAAACTTGGATTTCTCCGTGAAATCGAATACCTGATCTCTGATTTCGGTTTTTCGGACATTCCACAGGACGACAACCTTGTCACCGTACGAAACCACCTTCGGATCCAGTGCCAGCTCGTCTTTTCCCAGCTTGGTGAGCCAGATTACGCCATAATCCGTCACTTTTTTCTCGGCAGGCAAATTGCTGATTCCCGTGCGCACTTCGCCGCCCAAGAAGTGAGAAGCGTTAGGAGTGGCCGTCTTCGTCATGACCTGGACAAAGATGTCCCGATTTCCGGTGTAGATCTCAGGGCCGAATCCGCGATTCGCCGCTCCGACCAGGAGCAGTCCCTTGCTTGTTTCGACCAATCCGCCGAGCTCCGCCGGGAACTCTTCATAGAAGTCACTGCTGGTATTCAGGCGGAAATTCGGTTTTTGCCACACATGGAATGTATTGTATGCGGTGCCGTCGGAAGTGATGATATTGAATCCTCTCTGTTCTCCTTCGTTTGCCAGAGTTGCGTAGACATAGCCGCCAAATTTTTTGCTGTAAAGCATATCCTGCTCTCTGACCATGGCTTTCGGGTTGGCGAGCAGATATCTTGCTTTTGCGGAATTTCCCGATGCCGTGACGGCTACGGCTCTGCGCTCCGTACGATTGATGTCTTCCGCAATCGCCGCGATCTCATATTTGCCGTTTCGGATCTCCATCTCAAACGATCCGTCATTGGCGATTCTTCCGAGATTTTTCAAGCCGCTGAAGTCTTTTGCAAAGATTTGATTCGTACCGAGAACCTTGCCGTCCGGAGCGTACTTTCTGATAATCAGCATCGGCACTTTATTCAAGTCAAGCTTTTCATTAAACATCGCCGTTCTCAGTACGAATGCCACATGAATATTGCCTTTTTCGTCGGAAACCGCATCTCCCAGCTCCAACCCGACCTCAAATGCCCACTTCGCTTCTCCCTTGGCATCCAGGTACAAATCCCGATTGTCCAATGTAATGTCTTCCTCTTTTCCCGGGAGTCTCAAACTCATCAATTTATGCCAACCGTCATTGCCCTTCCCGAGAGAAAAGAGATATGCCGGACCTTTATCCATGTACAAGAACTGGATTCCCATCGGAAGAGGATTGAGATAATTCGGATCGATGACGCCGATTCTCGGACAGTACGTGTTCAGATAAGAATGGTATCCGTTTCTCATCTTGGAATTGTCTATCTTTTCAAGCATGAAGATGAACTGTTCCGACGTCACTTTGTCGTAAATATTCAATTTGTTGCCCGCACTGCTGACAATCCCGTGATTGAAGATCGGTGCAAACATATAATTAAAAGACGGATACTCCCAATCGGTGAACTTTTCCATGATTTTTTCGTCCGTATTCAAGTCTCCGCTGTCCGCAATGCCCAATGCCTCCAGGAGAGCATACATGGTTATAATCGCCTCTGATCTCGTGACCATCTCATTTCCGCCGAATTTCCCCTTCTCTTCGAGTTGTTCGAAACGGTCGTACTTCGGGTCGTATTCCGCGTACATAATCCCGAGAGTCGTGATCACTTCCACCGCTCTGTCGTCGGTATCGCTGAAGATTCCTTTTTTTGCCCTGTCGAGTCTGGATCTGAGCACAATCTCATCAAGCGAATCCCCGAGTGCATACTCGATGTAGGCTCCCACGAGCTGAGCCAATTCCGTCCTGTTCAGCTGTTTTCGGTAATGCCCTTTTAAGCGGGGCGGAACATAGCCCTTCTTGAGCGCGGATTCCACCGCTTTCTTTGCCCAATCGGAAGGCTCCTCTCCCGCAAAACTCAGATTCGAAAAAGCGGTCGCTGTCGTAAAAATCATTGACAACGCAAGTATAAACGCCATAATTTGTCTTTTAAACATAGTTGCCTCCTCCCTAATTCCGTATCGTGTTGAGGAAATGGAAATCCCTCATGTGTTATTTACATTACATTATATCTTTAAAAATTACTTTTATTCAATCGCTCCGGTCCGACATTTGCTTTTTTATATGAGAAAGTTGATAATCAATCCACAACTTCATAGAATCTTAATGTTTTTGCCGCTTGGTTCTTAAAGGATTTATGGTTTACACTATTCTCGAAAGGAGATCCCCTTGACAAATATACTCATATGCGATGATGAAAAAGATATCGTAAACGCACTCAAAATCTATTTATCCGACCCGGAATACCGCTTATTTACCGCCGAAAACGGTGCTGAAGCGGTGGACATCGTATGTCGAAACGACATTCATCTCATTTTGCTGGATATCATGATGCCGGTCATGGACGGAATCGCTGCAATGGCAAAGATTCGGGAGTCAAGCAATGTACCGATCATTCTCCTAACGGGAAAGGTGAAGATGCGGACAAGGTGCTCGGGTTGGCGATCGGGGCGGACGACTATATCACCAAACCGTTCAGTCCGCTTGAAGTGAGTGCCAGGGTACGCTCTCAACTGAGGAGGTATCTGAAGCTGGGCAGTGTTCCGATAAAACAGGATTTGTATGTCATCAGCGGAATCGAGCTGAATGACAGCACCAAGGAAGTGCTGGCGGACGGAAAGGCTGTGTCTCTGACCCCGAAGGAATTTGAAATTCTGAGGCTTCTCATGTCTTCTCCCGATAAAGTGTTTTCTCCGAAGGAAATCTACAGCAAAGTTTGGAGTGAAAAACCCCTGGGCAGCGACAATACGGTTGCCGTCCATATCCGTCATCTTCGCGAAAAAATCGAAATCAACCCTGCAGAACCGCGTTACATCAAGGTTATTTTCGGGCAGGGGTATAAATTTGAAAAAGGACGTATGTTATGAAACAATTTTTCAGAACCATTGCGGGAAAAACCGTTCTGTTCATTTCCTGCCTGCTTTTCGTGTCATGCCTGATTGGCTCCGTGGCGGCAGCCGGCTTGATGATACGACAGGAGTTTTATACACACACGGAGGAAGAACTCTATGAAGACCTCTCTTTTGGCAGCATGGTGCAAAATACAAATCACATCATCAACCGACACGAGCAGTTCTTGCACACTTTCTACAAAGACAGGCTCTCCGGAAAACCTCATGCCGATCTGAGATTGCCGGTGGTCTTACATGAAGGCAAAAATCTGGCTTATGAGATTCTGTACAAGGACAAAGTTCTCATTCGGTCCGATCAAAATGAAGACGGCAAGGCGGATGTCGTGTGGAAGTACAAGTATTCGCTCAGGCAAATCGAGAATTCCTCGGAATACGAATTTCACTCCGTCAACGATCCGAATCAGACAGGGCTGTACATCAGAATCGGATTCGTCAATAATCTCCCCTACCCGGACGAATTCTCATTTCTCAAGAATGTCATCGGCATTCTGTATGCATTGAAATACCGGATTTATTTTATCGGATTTATCGCGGGCGTTCTTGCGCTTACCTGCTTCATCTCTCTACTCAGCGTATCCGGACGCAGAAGAGGCAGCGACGCGCTCCATCCGGGAATTCTGAATCAAGTCCCGTTTGACGGATTGGCGGCAACGGTGTTGATTTTCTTTTCCTTCCTTTTTTCGAGTTTTCTTCACAACATCGGCTCTGTAGACCAAATCTTTGTCGGCTTCTTATTTCTGATTGTTGCATCGGGATTTGCCGCGGCGCTGATCGGAATCGGCATGAGCACCGCAGTGCGGATCAAGCAGGGAACTTTCCTGCGAAACAATCTCCTGTTTATCATTCCGCTGCATCTTTGGAAGGCAACGATCCGCATCGGAATCTCACTGAAGCACGCGTTCTCCGGGATGAAAATCTTCACGAGAGCCTCCCTGATTTTACTCATCCTCGTATTCATCGACTTCATCATCTTTCAGGCAAATCTTCATTCTTCCGCGAGCAGACAATTTTTCATCTGGCTCTTCAAAACCCTTGTCCTCGTATGTACGGTGATGTTTGCCGTTTCCGCCATGGAGAAGTTGCGCAAATCAGGAAAGGCGTTGGCAAACGGGGATTTAAGCCATCAGGTGAATACCATGGGATTGTTCTTTGATTTCAAAAGCCATGCGGAAGATCTGAACAGCATTGCCAAGGGAATGTCCATTGCCGTCGAGGAGAGACTGAAGAGCGAGAGAATGAAGACGGAACTGATTACCAATGTCTCCCATGACCTCAAGACTCCGCTGACCTCCATCGTCAATTATTCCAATCTCCTGAACGAAGCGAACGGCGCCGACAATCCCGACCGTGAGAAGATTCGTGAATACAGCGATGTGTTGATCCGGCAATCGGATAAACTCAAAAACCTGATCGAGGACCTTGTCGAGGCTTCCAAAGCATCCACCGGAAATGTGGAACTCTCCCTCGCCCCATCCGACGCGTCACTGTACCTCTCTCAAATCTGTGGCGAATACGCGGACAGACTGGAAAAAGCCGGACTGATTGCCGTCATGGACGACCATGCGAAAGATGACGGACACTTTATCATGGCGGACGGCCGCAGAATGTGGAGGATATTCGACAATATCATGAACAATATCTGCAAATACTCGCTCCGGGGTACGCGCGTGTATCTTGCGCTGGATGCGCGCGGGAAGGATGTCGTGTTCTCTTTCAAAAATACGTCGAGTACTGCGCTGAATATCGAGCCGGATGAGCTGTTTGAGCGGTTTACGCGCGGGGACAAATCCCGCAGCACCGAGGGAAGCGGTCTGGGGCTGTCGATTGCGAAGAGTCTGACGGAGCTGCAGGGCGGCACGATGGAAATCGTAATCGATGGGGATTTGTTCAAGGTCATCGTGAAATTCCCGAAAATAAACGCGAAGGGGTAAAAATATCAGATCGGCATTTTAGTTGTTGACAAAGTACCCCATTGAGGTTAT
>JAUMXJ010000071.1 GCA_030529205.1 Bacillota bacterium
GCGACCGAAATACGATTGTACTTTTTGACTACAAAATAAATCCCTGTCCCCATAATGGACATCACCAAAATCAAAGCGACACTGAAAACAAGAATTAGCTTTTTTCCCAGACTTTTTACTTTTTGTTTTTGCATAACCCCTTCCCACAATGCTCGATCAGTAATTTTTTAAAACCTTTTAACCAACTTATTGTAGCACAATCACAACATAGGACAATATAGCTAATTAAAAATTAACAAATAGGAAATAAGAACTACCATAATCCGCCTAAATTCTTAAGAAAGTCTTTTTTAAGAGAATTAATAAGAGTAATTTGTAATAAACAAAATAAAATTTCTAAAACGAAAGACCACTCCATGTGAATGGTCTTTCTAAAAGAAAAGTATCTTTCATATTTCCTCATCCTACTTCCTTGTTGCTCGAAACCCGATTGTTTTCCCAAAGCTTAAGCGGCTGTTTCCTTCGGTGCTTTCGCTTCCTCCTGAACCGGAGGGTTCAGGACAATTCCTTCAATAGCCTTGGTCGGACATTTCGCAACACAAATCCCGCAATTGACACATTTTGCAAAATCGACCACTGCAACATTATTGACTACATGGATAGCATCATGCGGGCAGTTTCTCTCACACATTCTGCAGGCGATGCACGCATTGTCACAGTTTTTCTTCACATGACCGCCGATCTCCGTATTGCTGCAGTTCACAATCGTAAACTGCTCGTACGGAAGAAGTTTGATAATGCCCTTCGGACAGGCCTCCACGCATTTATTACAGGAGGTGCATTTCTCCTTATCCACATAGGCGACACCGTTCTCACCGATTTTAATGGCGTCAAACGCACATACCTGGACACAAGTGCCGAGCCCGATACATCCGTATGAGCACGATTTCGGACTTCCTCCCGAGAGCATTGCCGCAGCTGTACAGCTGCTGTACCCCGCATACTGATATTTATCAAAGCATTTCGCATTGCACAGCATCTTTGCGACCTTCTTCACCGAAGTTTCAGCGGCAAGTCCCATAATTTTCGCAACCTTCTCGCCTACAGGCGCACCGCCTACCGGACAGCCGTTGGTCTTGGCATTGCCGGCTACCACAGCCGCCGCAAATCCGTCACATCCCGGAAATCCACAGGCACCGCAGTTTGCACCCGGAAGAACCTCCCTGACCTCGGGAATGCGCGGATCCACTTCGACGGCAAACTTTTTCGAAGCATATGCCAGCAACAATCCGAAGACTATCCCCATCACGCCCAGAATTGCAGCCGCAATCATTACATTCGTATAATTCATACTGACCCCCTATACAAGACCGACAAAACCGAGGAACGCGATCGACATCAACCCCGCTGAGATTAATGCAATCGGAAAGCCTTGGAACGGCTTCGGCACATCGGAAATGGCAAGTTTTTCTCTTATTCCGGCGAAAAGGACTATGGCGAGAGAAAAACCGAGGGCGGCGGAAACGGAGTGTACCGCGGTCTGAAGAATGCCGAATTTGTATTGGATATTGAGCAGTGCAAGCCCCAAGACCGCACAGTTCGTTGTAATCAATGGTAAGAAGACACCCAGCGCTTTGTAAAGTGCGGGAGAAATCTTTTGGAGCACGATTTCGACAAACTGCACCAGCGACGCAATGACCAGGATAAATGCCGCTGTCTGCAAATACTCGATATGAAGCGCAACCAAGAGCTGATTCACAAAGTAAGTCAGAATCCCTGCAAGGGTGATGACAAAGGTAACCGCCATACCCATTCCGAACGCGGTTTCAACTTGTTTTGACACGCCCAGGAACGGACAAATTCCTAAAAATCTCGAGAGCACGAAATTGTTGACCAAAATCGCACTGATCATAATGACGAGTATATTCGCGTTTTCCATTATGCCCCCTTCTTCATCCTAAAGCTGTTGTAAAGTGCGAGCAGCAACGCGAGCATAATAAATGCTCCCGGAGGGAGGACGAAGATGCCGACCGGGCTGTATCCCTCCATAATCGTATTTCCGAAGAAAGTTCCCTTTCCGATGATTTCCCTTACTGTCCCGAGGATGGTGAGACTCATGGTGAATCCGAGTCCCATTCCCAAACCGTCCAACATGGAATCCAGCACCGAGTTCTTCGACGCGAACGCCTCCGCCCTGGCAAGAATAATACAGTTTACAACGATGAGCGGAATAAAAAGACCGAGTGCCGCGTACAAATCTTTCATAAACGCTTCCATCAACATTCCGATCACCGTAACAAATGTGGAAATCACCACGACAAACACCGGAATACGCACAGTGGAAGGCACGAGATTCTTAATGAGTGAAATGACCATATTGGAACAAATCAACACGGCTGCGGTCGCAAGTCCCATTCCCAATCCGTTGATGGAAGAAGTGGTAACCGCAAGCGTGGGACACATGCCCAAAAGCTGAACAAATGTCGGGTTTTCTTTAAAAAACCCGTTTGTTAGACTGCTTAATCTCATTTGATGCCCCCTTTCGAATGAAAGATCTCAATCGCCTGCATAACCCCGTCGGTCACACCGGAAGAAGTCACCGTTGCTCCCGAGATTGCATGAATTTGATTTCCGTTCGGCTCCCCGATCTTGATCACTTGAATCGGTTCCGACATGGAAAGACCGGTAAATTGCTCGTAGAACTCCGGTTGTGTGGCTTTAGAACCGAGGTCCGGCGTCTCCGTATGACTTCCCACACGAACTCCCTTGATCGTTCCGTCCATGCCGAGGCCCGTTATCACTTCCACAGGTCCGCCGAATCCGTTCGGATAAGTGAAGACTATCGCGCCGATTGTCTGTCCGGAAGCATCCTTTGCCAGAAAAAACTTCTCATCGTCCGTCTGTTCGAAGGAGCCCGCCTCCGGTATAATTTCCTTCATTGCCGCATTTCGTGAGTTTTCACGCTGCGCGGCAATGGTATCCTTCGTAATTTCGTTTGTAAATCCGAGTGCCGCTGCTGCAAGCACCCCGACAATAAACAGCACGAGGCCGGGTTTTAAAAATTTCATTTTTTACCTCCTGTGCCGAATACTCTGGGCTTGGAAAGTTTATCGATCAGCGGAGCGGCGACATTCATTATCAAAATGGAGTAAGAAGCGCCCTCCGGGTATCCTCCGTAGAAACGGATAATGGCAATCAGAAGCCCGATGCCGAATGCATAAATCACCTGTGCCCTCGGGTTCATCGGCGAAGATGCATAGTCCGTCGCCATAAAGATGGCGCCCAGGAACAATCCGCCGGAAAACAGATGTGCCACAGTCAGCTCCGGACTGAATCCGGAGAAGACATAGCTGAGGACGGCTGTGGTGACGAGGATAATCAACGGCATTTTCATGCTGATGACCCCGCGATAAACAAGGTAGATTCCGCCGAGCAGAAGCAAAATGGCGGAGGTTTCTCCGATACATCCCCCCACCTGTCCGATTACGATTGTCAGGAGATCCGGGGCCGCTTCTCCCGCCTTCATCAGCGCCAGCGGAGTAGCCTGTGTCACCATGTCGGGAGCGATGTCCGCAAACGGATTTGCCCATGTCGTCATATTGAGCGGCCAGGATGCCATCAAAAACGCTCTGGCAGCCAGGGCGGGATTGATAAAGTTGTGCCCGAGTCCGCCGAACGCCTGTTTGACGATTGCGATGGCAAAGACACTGCCCACCGCGGGCATCCAATACGGAACTGCAGGTGAGAGGTTCATCCCGAGCAGGAGCCCGGTGACGACCGCGGAATAATCATCGACGGTAATCGCCTGTTTTCTGAGCTTCTGACAGGCCATTTCCGTGAGTACCGCAAAGATTATACTGATTGCGAGAATCACCGCCGCTCTGAATCCGAAGAGATAGACCCCGTATCCTGCAGCCGGAATCAGTGCAATCAGCACGTCCCGCATAATGGATTGCGTATTGAAATGAGATCGAATATGAGGAGATGAAGTGACAAACAGTTTATTTTCCATTTTTCCTCCTAGCCGCTAATATTTCTCTTTTCGCCACTCTGATAGACGGCAGGAGTGAGCGTTTTGCAGGGCAAATGAACGAGCACGAACCGCATTCAATACAATCGAGCGCTCTGTATTTTTCTGCCTCTGCAAACTGATTTCTCATAGAATGCGCCGAAAGCTGCACCGGCTGAAGCCCGATCGGGCAAACCTCAATGCACTTTCCGCACTTGATACAATTGTTGTTCTTGTCCACCGCGACCTGATCCGGTGTGAGAACAAGAACAGCAGAAGTATTCTTGATTGCCTGTACCTGATCCGTGAACTGCGCCACGCCCATCATCGGACCGCCCAATATCACTTTTCCGATATCGCCGCTGTACCCGCCGCAATACTCAATCATATCCCGGAGCGTCACGCC
Source organism: Bacillota bacterium (assembly GCA_030529205.1). Lineage (GTDB taxonomy): Bacteria > Bacillota > Clostridia > Peptostreptococcales > Acidaminobacteraceae > JAUMXJ01. Next base: position 4,356 of record JAUMXJ010000071.1, read on the forward strand.
GATTCGGAATCTGAGGTTCTTCGGATTCTTCACGCCTTTTCCGGTGATCGTACAACATCTTTGCACCGGAGGCATACCGGTTTCAAACAACTCGGCAATCGCATAAGAAGTTGCGACATTGACGACGACAACCCCCGCATCTGCGGGAAGACCGCCGGATGGGACTTCTCTTCCTGTTGTCGCAAAAATGAGCTGTTTTTCCGCTCCTTGCGGATACTTCGCCTTCAGGGTCGCAACGGTGATATTGCTCCCTTTGACCGCCTCTTCCATCACGGCAATCGCATCGGGCTTATTGTCCTCTATCCCGATGATGCCGTTTACGACCCCGAGAGCATGCATCACAATCCGAAGACCTTGGACAATCTTCTCCGGACTCTCGAGCATCAATCTGTGGTCGCAAGTGATATACGGTTCACATTCCACACCGTTCAAAATGATGGTATCCACATGTTTGTCCGGCGGAACGGACAACTTGACATGGGTCGGAAAACCTGCTCCTCCCATGCCGACCAATCCCGCTTCCTGAATCAGACCCACGATTTCCTTCGTACCGAGCGTCTTGTAATCAGCAGGCGGAACAACTGTTTCACTGACGGTATACAGTCGGTCGTTCTCAATGACGACCACCTTTTCCAAACCGTAAGCAGTGTCAGTTACCTTAATTTCCTTTACTTTGCCGGAAACCGACGAATGAATGTTTGCGGAAACAAAACCACCGCCCTTGGCAAGCAATTGTCCGACTTTTACCTCATCTCCCTTTGCAACGACAAGTTCCGTCGGTGCACCGATATGCTGTCTCAGCGGTATCGAGACAAAATCCGGTGTAGGGAAATCTTCAATCGGCAATTTTTCTGTTGCGCTTTTCGAATGCGGCGGATGTATCCCCCCCTTAAAACGAAATATCTTCATATAACTCCCTTATAGGGAATTATACTCTGTTTTTCAATAAAATTCAAACAAACTATAGACAAATTATGAATTGATGTAACAACAATTAAATGAGAATAATTATTATATTCCTCCAAATCATCTCTTCGCCCCCGCATGAGTCAGATATGCGCTCCACCGTTGACATTGAGAACTTCCCCGGTGATATATGCCGCACCGTCCGAGAGGAGGAACATCACCGCTTTCGCGATTTCCTCCGCCCTCGCCAATCTTCCCAGAGGAAATTCACTGCAATACGCATCGATCTGCTCCTGTGTCAGATCGGCCAGCATATCCGTCGCCACCCCGCCCGGAGCCACCGTATTGACGGTAATCCCCGAGTATCCGAGCTCCTTTGCAAGCGCCTTGTTCATCGCGATAATCGCCCCCTTCGTCGCGGAATAATGCACCTCCATCGCACCGCCGGTCACCCCCCAGATCGAGCTGATTCCGATTATTTTCCCCGCCTTTGCGGAAACCATGTTCGGCACGGCGCGCCTGATACAGCGGTATGCCCCGTGTACATTGACGTCAAAGATATCGATCCATTCTTCCTCGGTAATCTCTTGCAGGAGCTTATTGCTCGCAATTCCCGCATTGTTGATCAGAATCTCCACATGCCCGAAACGCTCCTCCGCAAAATCAAACATCGCACGCACCTCGGACTCCTTCCTGATGTCCGCCTTGTACAGCACGGCTTGCCGCGCCCCCTCCGGAAGCAGGCGATTCACCTCGTCCAGCGTCCGACGGGCGGCATCATCATGTTTCTCAT
>JAUMXJ010000072.1 GCA_030529205.1 Bacillota bacterium
TCAAACTTCAACGGAATCAAACTGTTGAACGGCGACCTCGGCGATGCTGCTGCTGCAGGAAAGCACAGAAACGTAACTGTTAACGGTGTAACCGCTACGGATACAGTTGTTGAAGCGGACGCTTCTGCAGGTAAGTTCACAACTACTACAGACTTGGCTCACCCTGCCGATGTAAATGCTACTACAAAGTACAGCGTGAAGTTCAATGACGAATCCGGTTCGGAGAACAGAATCGACATCACTGTGACAGGAGCTCCGGGTGTTGCTTCGTACAAAGTTACAATCGGCAACAAAGAGGTTAAAACAGGAACAGCTGATTTTACTGATGCAACTAAAGTAGGCGAATCTTTGGAAACTATTCTTGAATCCATCAATGAATTCAAAGATCTCTTCAAAATTGACCAGACAGCCGCTGGTGCAAACGGTAAGCTTGTTATCTCTACCAAGGCAAAAGGCGATTCTAAAGTGGAAATCACTGAAATCCTCTCCGGTACAATTGCAACTGCGAACATCGAAAACTTGGAGTTGAAGTCGGCTACTTTCACTGCGGAAGCGGGCAAGAATGTGAAGACAACCGTCAACACTACAAACATGGCTGCATTGGGTAAGGCGAACCTTTCTCAAGCTGCAATCGACAAGGCGATCATCATCGTCGACGGCGAAAAGTTTGCCGCGGTTCAAGAAGCGGATCTGAAAAATGCTGAAGTTTTGAAGAAGCTCAAGGAAAACGGCGTCAGAGAAGAAAACATCATCTGGGATAACGACGCTACTTCCGACGCGGACTCTATCGGCAGAATGGTTGCGAGAATCAACGAAGTATTCGGTAAAGATACTGCTCAGGCAGGCGCTACCAGAACAATCGTATTTGAAACAAAGGGTGCAAAAGGTTCTACTGAAGGTTTGACTCTCCAAGTCGGCGAATCAAGCGAATCGTTCCAGAAACTCACTGTCAGCATCAATGACATGAGCTCCAGAGGACTCGGAATTTCTTCCATCAGCGTTAAGGATCAGGATGCTGCTGCGAAGTCCATCTCAAGAATCAGAGAGGCAATCAACACCGTATCTTCTACAAGAGGTGACCTCGGTGCGCTTCAGAACAGACTTGAGCACACAATCGCAAACCTCAACACAACTGCTGAGAACATCACTGCTTCTGAATCACGTATCAGAGACGTTGATATGGCGAAAGAAATGGTTGAGCTTACTAAGACAAACATCCTGCAACAAGCTGCTCAGGCTATGCTTGCTCAAGCAAACCAGGCTCCGCAGGGAGTACTCCAGCTTCTCAGATAGTAAGGATAACAAAACAAAATATATTCTCATACCCATCGGCTTCGGTCGGTGGGTTTTTTGTATGTGTCCGCCATATGTGCTGTAACGACCGGGAAGTGAAAGTGCGGGACTCACATTGCATGGATGGAGAAAACGCGGTAGACTGAAGGAAAAGGAAACCTGAAAGGAAATTAAAAACGGCGATTGTTATCTGTGCCGGTCTTTGTGAGAAGGAGCGGGATATGAAAAAATCAATGAGGTTTTTGGGTGCTCTTGCAATCTGTCTTTTTGCTCTGTCCGTTTGTGCGTGCGGACATGGAAAAGAAGCGCGAACCTCAAATGAGGCTGCAGAAACCGAAAAATCGACTGCGGAGAGTTCGTCATCAGAGCGGTTGTCCTCAGTGCCGGACAGCGATCGGATCGGAAGCGGTACAACCGAGGAGTCGACAGGACGACAGGCAACCGATAGTGCGGGTCATGCGAAGGACTATGTCGTGAGAAGGAAGGCGAACCATATCGCTCATCTTCCGAAGGATTTGTTTCGACTTGCGGATCTTGTCGTGAAAGGAAAATTTGAGGAGGAGATTGACACCTATGTCGCGGAACACTCCATACCGGTCACACGTGCGTCGTTCATCGTAGAAGAAATCTACAAGGGCGAGGCGGATTCTGAAAAGATAGTCGTCCACTACTATGGCGGTTCGGCTCCGCTGACGGATTATTTTGAGACGCTCAGTACGGAGGAGATTGAAAAATGGGGATTGGACATATCTGACGCGGATTTAGAACATGCAACCGTGACATATGCGCATACGAAGGAGAGCGTGTCGGTTCGGTATGGGGAGGACTATCTGCTGTTTTTGTCCGATGACAGGGAGAGGGGAATCCGTTTTATCTTGTGTGAGGCATACGGAGCATGTAAAATAAAAGACGGATTGGTCTACGATTTATGGAATGACACCTATATCGAGATGGATTTTTTGAAAGAATGAAAGGAGAACTATGGATCATAAAGAACATCAGGAATCCCTTCCGGGGTTCATCGGGTCGGTACTGCTATCGAATGATACATGGGACAGAGAAACGTTTATCCGCATCATGAAGCAGGAGTGGGACATCGAGATTGTCGATCAGGATGAGGAAGGAGGGCATCATCACGACTGCTGCTGCGGCCATGATGATCATGAACATCGTAATCATCATGAACATCATGAGCATGACGACCACGGTCATGCATGCGGATGCGAACATCATGAGCATGGCGAAGCGTGCGGATGCGGAGGGGAGGATTTCGAGTATGTGCAGGACGACACCGTCTATGCAACGGTCGGGGATTTGACCCTGGTGGTGAGCATGATGCCGCTTCCGGTTCCGAACGGAGAAGCGGAGTACTTCGCCGGCGCCAACTTTATGTGGAAGGACGGCGTGGAGCAGGCGAAGAAGCACCGCGCACATATTCTGGTGGCGGTCATGGGTGAAGGCGGTGCGGTGGAGCGGGCGACTTTATTTACCAAGGTGGCGGCGACCTTGCTTCAGCAGAAAAATGCCCTCGCCATCTACACGGACGGTGCGGTCTTTGAACCCAAGATGTACCGGGATTTTGCCGAAATGCTGAAAGAGGGGCAGCTCTGCATCCCGCTCTGGGCTTGGTTCGGACTGTATTTTACGGATGAAAAAGTGGTGATTTATACTTACGGTCTCAGAAAATTCGGAAAGGAAGAGATGGAGTTTCTGATTGACGGATCGCATCAGGAGGATTCGGAATTCCTCAATGCGGCGCGCTACTACCTCATGGACATCGCCAACTATGTGATTGCATCCGATGTTGTCTTCCATGACGGGGAGACGCTGGGGGTCTCCGAGGATCACCATCTGTTGATTCGCAAGAGGGAAGCCGTCGCCATCGACGGCATGAGCCTGCAGATGGAGTATGAACCGGCTTAATATCGGATTTCAAGATACGCAAATAATATCGAATATCAAGATTACTAATATAGATTCGTGAATATAGACATGAAAATGAAGACGCAGTCCGTCAGGACTGCGTTCCGCTTGTATAGAGTCTTGCATAGAGTCCGCCTTTCGCCATGAGCTCCTCATGGGTTCCGGATTCGTTGATGCCTTCGTTGGAGAGAACCAGGATTTTGGAGGCGTTTTGAATCGTGGACAGACGGTGTGCGATGACGATGGTCGTCCTGCCGACGGAGAGCGCTTCGAGCGATTTCTGTACAATGCGCTCGCTTTGATTGTCCAGCGAGGAGGTGGCTTCATCCATAATCAGGATGGGCGGATTTTTGAGGAATACGCGCGCGATGCTGATTCGCTGTTTCTGTCCTCCGGAGAGTTTGACGCCGCGTTCTCCGACATAGGTGTCGAATCCGGAAGGAAGCTCCATAATAAAGTCGTATGCACCGGCAAGCCGTGCCGCCTTCACCACATCTTCAAAGCTCGCACCGGGTTTTCCGTACTGAATATTGTCGAATACGGAGCCGGAAAACAGATAGACATCCTGTTCGACCACGCCGATGTTCTGCCTGAGGCTTTTCAGTGTAAAGTCCCGGACATCGGTTCCGTCAATGGTGATGGATCCGCCGGTGACATCGTAAAAGCGCGGGATCAGATTGCAGATGGTGGTCTTTCCCGCTCCGGAAGGACCTACCAGGGCAATCGTCTGACCTCGGGAGGCTTCAAAGCTGACGCGGCTGAGCACCTTCCGGTCATTGTCCGTGTAAGTAAAATCGACGTCGTGAAACGCGATGTTCCCCTCGGCTTTCGACATCGGTTCCGCCCCTTCACGATCGAGCACATCGGGCTTGGTATCCATCACTTCCGCAAAGCGCTCTATGCCGGTCATGCCGCGCTGGAATTGCTCCATGAATTCGACGATTCTTCGCACGGTGGAGAGCATGGTCGCGACGAACATGGAGTAGGCGAGCAGGTCGCCGGCGGTGATGCTGCCGTTCATAAGGAAGAGTCCGCCGCAGACGAGGACGATGAGGTACATCACGCCGTCGAAAAAGCGTGTGGTCGCCTGGAATGCCGCCATGTACTTGTAGGTCTCTCTTTTGATATCGAGGAAGTGGTGATTCGCCCCTTCGAATTTGTCCATCTCCAGCTCTTCATTTGCGAAAGACTTGACCACTTTGATGCCGAGCAGGCTGTCCTCGACATTGGCATTGAGGTCGCCGATGTGATTGCGCTGTTTTTTGAAGGCGCGTCGCATGCGTTGGTTGAGGCGTGAGGAGAAATAGACCATGAGTGGAATCATGGTGAAGATAATCAGGGTGAGCGGTACATTGATGGTGAGCAGGATAATCAGGGAAATGGTGAATTTCAGTGCGCCGATAAAGAATTCTTCGGGGCAGTGATGGGCAAATTCCGTGACATCGAAGAGGTCGGTGGTGATGCGGCTCATGAGCTGCCCGACCTTGGTATTGCTGTAGTAGGAATGGGACAGGGTGTTGAGATGTTCGAAGAGGTCCCTGCGCATATCCGTTTCGATCATCGCGCCCATGACATGTCCGATATTTGCCATGTAGTAGTTCGCCGCCATGTCGATGACCTTCAGCCCGGCGAATAAGAGTCCGAGTTTCAGGATGATGTCCGCGGTGAGCAGGGTGATATCCTGCAGCCCCGTATTGACGATAAAGCGCAGAAACATGGGCAGCGTGATGTCGCACACCATGGTGAGTGAGGCGCAGAACAGGTCGAATACGAGGATGTGGCTGTATTTTCTGTAATAGGGTTTGAATTTTTTGATCAGCTGATAGGTGCTGTGGGTTCGCTCAGAGTGCGTATTCATTTTTGTCTTCATTTTATCTTTCCTATTGTTTTATCTGGAAAACAGTTTATCGGGAATGGGGCTGCAAGTCAAATTTCGCTGTATCGTCCCGCGATTTCGGTGTATGATGTACTTAGTATGAATACAAATGCTTTTAATAGAAAATTGATTGTCTCCGATATCGACGGAACTTTTTTGAAATCCGACCGCAGTCTGCATGAGGAGAATGTGGCGGCGGTAAGAGCTTTGACGGCGAAGGGGCATTGTTTCGCTCTGGCGACGGGGCGCATCTACGGGACCGCGAGAATGATCGCCTACATGATGGGCGAGGATTTTTACATCATTTCGAACAACGGTGCGGCGATTCGTCATACGGCGGAAAGTGCGCCCCTCTACGAACATACGATGTCGAGGGCGCTTTTAGAGCAAATCTACCGGGTCGCGGAGAGACATGACTACGGGTACCAGGTATACACGGATATGGAGATGGTGACGGCTCGACCCAATCCGTTTCTGGGCAAGTACATCGACGAGCTGAAACAGCTCCCGGAAGAGATGCGCTATGTCGTGGATATGAACGGGGACCCGCGGAAGGTCGAGGGGATTCGGAAAGTGGCGTACACATTTTATTATAAGCAGCCGACGAATGAGCTGATGTCGGATTTGCGGGCTATCCCGGGGATTACGGTCGCGCAGTCTCATCGCTTCGGCATCGACATTTCGTCGGAGGATGTGCACAAGGGCAGCGCATTGAAGCGTCTGGCGCGGCATCTCGGGATTGCCGATCGGGATACGGTGGCGTTCGGGGATGAGGACAATGATGAGGTTCTTCTGCGTGCGGCGGGGCTGGGGATTGCGATGGGCAATGCAACGGAGGCGACCAGGCGTGCGGCGGCGTTCATCACGAAGACCAATGATGAGGCGGGGTTCGCCTATGCACTGAGAGAGCTCGGTTTCATATAA
>JAUMXJ010000073.1:0-4938 GCA_030529205.1 Bacillota bacterium
TACTCGCAGCCAATGTCGTTCATCTGCTTCCGGAACCGGAGCGTGCGATTGCCGAGATGAAGCGGGTGTGCCGGGACGGCGGGAGACTGATCATTCCGACCTATATCGGTGCTTCCGAAAAAAGGAAGAAACTCAATGCGTTCTCCCGATTGGTCGGGAAAATGGGAGCGGGTTTTCAGAGGCAGTTTACAAGGGATACGTATCGCAGCTTTTTTGATGAGATGGGCTTTGAACATGTGGAGTACTTCGTCGTCGAGGGAAAGCTTCCCTGTGCGGTTGCGATCATTCTCAATCGGAAAGACGCCGGTTGTCGGGACACCGCGTGAAAGGACATCGGGGTGCGGCAATGTGTACCTTCAAAGCGTTTGTTCCACCTCATAATTGATGCTTTGGAGATCTTGTGCCTTCTGCAGACAAAGGACACTGTGCCTCCCCCTCGGTAAAGTTTTACCGCTCTATTGTATCCATACAAAATGGTTTCCATAATGAGATGCACATTGGTTGACATTGTAAACCGATTGTCGTAAAATCAACTGAGAAGGGGGTCAAATTATGTCAACAACGCCTACACAAATTCGTATTGACGCGGAAATAAAAAAACAAGCTGTCGAGCTGTTTGAGAATCTCGGACTTGATATGTCCGGTGCGGTAAACTTGTTTCTTCATCAGTGTGTTTTGCGCGGTGGAATCCCGTTTCGCATTGAAGTTCCTCAGTATAGGCGGGATGTGCTTGATGCGATGGAAGAAGCAAGACGCATTTCACGAGATGCCGATGTAACATCCTACTCCAATATGGCAGACTTGAAGAAAGCTTTGGAGGAATGAGATGTATCAGGTAAAATTTACCCGCGCATTCAAGAAAAGTTACAAGTTGATGAAAAAACGGGGGTTGGATTTAACATTGCTGGAACAGGTCGTAGATGAACTGAGACTTGGAAAGCAACTTGATGAAAAATATCAGGATCACCCCTTGAGAGGGAAGTTTCAAGGGTTTCGAGAGTGTCACATAAAGCCGGATTGGCTTCTTATTTACTTGATTGAAGATGATATTTTAACTTTAACGCTGGTTGATACCGGCTCGCATACCGACATTTTTAGGATGTGAACCGCAATATGATTTCGGGCGAGTACCCGAAGTGATTAATCGCCATCTCTATGAACACAATCGTAGAATATGAACTTTTTCTTTGAAATGTCCGAGTTTTCTAAGCATTCGTAAAAGTGAAACGGGGTGTCTCAGATAGCCCTTATTGAACTTCGGTTTCGCATACAGCTCAAGCATCGTGATTTGAGGAGGATGTAGTTTCGGATGTGCTGTATTTCTTCGTCTGTATGGCTTCTAGGGTGCCTTGTATGAGGTCTATGTGAGGATCCGCCAAAGACTCTTTCGTACCGTCAAAGCGTTTGTTCCATGGAGAGCTTATCCTTTCTTTTGTTGGTGCGGCAATGCGACTTGTTCGTATTGCTTTTTTTGTGATAAAATTTGATGATTATAGGAGGCTTTATGGGTGAATTGCTCGGGAACAAGAGAAGGACGCATTACTGCGGAGAAATCTCCGAGGCGTTGGTAGGTCAGGAGCTCGTCCTGATGGGCTGGGTTCAGACGAAGAGAGAAAAGAAAAGTGTAATTTTCATTGATTTACGAGATAGAACAGGCATTGCACAGATTGTTGTCGAGGCGGATCATCAGCCGGAAGCGTTCGATAAGGCGAAGTCTTCGCGCGGAGAATACGTGCTTTGCGCAACCGGTAAGCTCGTAGAACGCGCTTCCAAGAATCCGAAGATTCCGACAGGTGGAGTGGAGCTCATCGTCGAAGAACTGAAGATTTTGTCGGAGGCGCATGTGCCGCCGATTCACATCGACGACGAAGATCAGGCGGGTGAAAAACTGACGCTCAAGTATCGCTATCTGGAGCTCAGAAAACCGCGTATCCAGAATATTTTGCGCATGAGGCACGAGGTGCTTCAGACGACGCATCGCTATATGAATGAGCGGGGATTCCTCTATATCGACACGCCGCTCCTGTACAAGCCGACTCCGGAGGGCGCGCGCGAATACCTGGTGCCTTCCAGTGTCAACAAGGGAAAATTTTATGCGCTTCCACAGTCGCCGCAGGTCTTTAAGCAGATTTTGATGGTGGGAGGCGCGGACAAGTACTATCAGGTGGCGAAATGCTTCCGCGATGAGGCGCTCAGAGCGGACAGACAGCCGGAATTCTCCCAGATCGATATCGAAATGTCCTTTATCGATGAGGAAGATATCTATGAGCTCATCGAGGGATTGGTATACAACATCTTCAAAGATGTCAAAGGAATGGAAATTCAGCGTCCGTTCAGGCGCATGTGCTATGACGAGGCGATGAGACGCTTCGGATCGGACAAGCCGGACCTCCGGTTCGGATTCGAGCTCGTGGAGCTGACCGATTTGTTTGTGGACACGGAGTTTGCACCGTTTAAAGCGAGTACGGAAAAGGGCAGAAGCATCCGTGCCGTTAATATCGACGGACATGAGGCGGCGTTCTCGTCCAAGGATATGAAGAAGCTCGGTGAATTCGTCAAAGTTTACGGGGCGAAAGGGCTCGCACATATCCGCGTGAAGGACGGAGAAATTCAGTCCTCTCTCTCCAATGTGCTGAAAGAAGAGGAGATTGCCGGCATCGTTCAGCGTATGAACGCCAAGGCGGGCGACCTCATCCTCATCATCGCCGACAAGAACAATGAAGTCTTCAACGGACTTTCGGCGCTCAGAGGTGAGTGTGCGAGAAAACTCGGCCTCGTGGATCCGAATCACTACGAGATTCTGTGGGTCAACAATATGCCGCTCTACGAGTACAAGGAAGAGGAAGACAAGTACTATGCGGCGCACCATCCGTTCACTTCGCCGAAGGACGAGAGTCTTGAGATTCTGACGACGGATCGCGATGCGTGCCGTGCGAAGGCGTACGACCTTGTCATCAACGGTTATGAATCCGCAGGCGGCTCAATTCGTATCCACGATTTCGATCTCCAGAAGAGATTCTTCGAGGCGCTCGGCATCAGCGAAGAGGATATGAAGGACAAATTCGGCTTCCTGCTCGAAGCACTCAGCTACGGAACTCCTCCTCACGGCGGCATTGCGCTCGGTCTCGACCGACTCATCATGTTGCTCGCGGGAACCGACAATATCAAGGATGTCATCGCATTCCCGAAAAACCAGGATGCGAAATGCCTGATGACGGGTTCTCCGGTCGAGGTTCCGACCAAGACGCTCAGCGATCTCACCATCGCGTTGAAAGAGCAGCCGAAATCCGATGTGCAGGGTGAATAGAGAGCGGAACGGCGAGGAGACAGCGACGAAGTTGAATCTGAAAGCGGCGGTTCTGTAGGGCGAGTGCCGCCAGAAGAGGCGAACGGGAAGAGGCGAATATGAATGACGAAGGTGTGGTAAGAGAAATACTCGCTCCTGTAGATGCAAGGCACGGAGCGGTCAAAATACAGATCGGCAGAGCGACGGCGTGAGAGAACTGCGGTGCCAGCGCCGTGTGCGCGGTGAAGGATGTCGAGATTGTGGCGCGCTATGCGTTCGCGGAATTTCAGCTCAATCCCGGCGATGCGGTTCGGGTCGATATGCCGGTACGGGGCGGTCTGCGCGCGGCGTTTATCATGTATGTGCTGCCGCTCCTCGGACTTGGCGCGGGCATGACCGCCGGCTACTTTGCGGGGCTGCCGGAATGGGGCTCGCTGCTGGTCGGCCTCGCGGTGATGGCGCTGATATACATCATGGTGGCGCTGAACAATAAGCGTTTTGAGGGGAATCCCGACTACATGGGCAAGGTGGTCGCACTTCTGGAGAGCGCCGGGCATGCCGGTGAATCCGGGCGGACGATCGGCTCGGTCGCTTCACCCTTGGCGGAAATAGACAGATACTACGATTCGCAAGACGCAAAGCGTTGATTTACGGATTGCCTAAGATAGAAAAGGAAAAAAGAAGAGGTGTCAAATGGCTGGTAAGGAAAAGGATTTTGTAAAAGACATCACAGATATGGATGTGGATTTTCCGCAGTGGTATACGGATGTCATCAGAAAGACGGATATGGTGGATTATTCGCCGGTCAAGGGCTTTATGGTGATAAAGCCTTACGGGTATGCGCTATGGGAGGGGATACAGGCGTATCTCGACAGGCGCTTCAAGGAGACGGGGCATCAGAATATGTACTTTCCGCTTCTGATTCCGGAGAGCCTTTTGACCAAGGAGAAGGAGCATGTGGAGGGCTTCGCGCCGGAGGTGGCGTGGGTGACGCACGGGGGCAGTGAGGAGCTGGCGGAGCGTCTTTGTGTCAGGCCGACGTCGGAGACGATCATCTGCTCCATGTATGCGAAGTGGCTGACCACGTATCGCGAGCTTCCGTACCTGTACAATCAGTGGTGCAGTGTCGTGCGCTGGGAGAAGGCGACCAGGCCGTTCCTGCGCACCAGTGAGTTCCTCTGGCAGGAGGGGCATACGCTGCACGAGACCGCGGAGGAAGCGCAGAAGGAGACTCTCCAGCAGCTTGAGATATACAGGGAAATGTGCAGTGAATTGCTGGCGATTCCGCTGATTTGCGGCAGAAAGTCGGAGCGCGAGAAGTTCGCGGGTGCGTATGCGACTTATACCATCGAGGCGTTCATGCACGACGGAAAGGCGCTTCAGAGCGGAACTTCCCATAATTTGGCACAGCATTTTACCAAGGCGTTCGATATCAAGTACCAGGGCAGAAACGGGGAGCTGGAGTATCCGCATCATACTTCGTGGGGGGTATCCACCAGACTCATCGGGGCGATCGTCATGGTGCACGGGGACAATCGCGGACTGGTTCTTCCGCCGCGTCTTGCACCGACTCAGGTCGTCATCATTCCAATCGCACAGAAGAAAGAGGGCGTGCTCGAGCATGTGCACGCGCTTCGGGATGAACTTGCGGC
>JAUMXJ010000073.1:4948-5925 GCA_030529205.1 Bacillota bacterium
AACTCTCCGGGTTGGAAATTCAACGAGTACGAGATGAAGGGGATTCCGCTCCGTCTGGAAGTGGGACCGCGCGATATCGAAAACGGCAAGGTGGTTTACAGCATCCGCCACAGCGGGGAAAAAAGCGATATGCCGCGTGAAGGTGCAGTGCAGGCGGTGAAGGACATGCTCGAGAGAATTCACCGTGAGATGTACGAAAAAGCACAGAAATCCATGGAGGAGAAGACCTTCGTCGTGACGGACTACGAGTCGTTCAAACAGCGCATGGAGGAGAAGCCGGGCATTGCGAAGGCGATGTGGTGCGGCTGCTCCGAATGCGAGGAGAAAATCAAGAACGAGACTGCGGTTACCATTCGCTGTATTCCGTTCGAGCAGGAGAATCTCGGGGATACCTGTCCGTTCTGCGGAAAGGAAGCGAAGCACATGGTGGTGCTCGGAAAGGCGTACTAGCAGGTGTATCCGGGCGGTATGTGATCAATAAAACGGGAAAGTGTTGAAATGGCGGAAATGCCGTCTCGACACTTTTTTATTGCCGTGTTCGGGGAGTGAGAAACCCGGGGGGCGCTCTGGAGTATTCGGCACTCGGCTCGGGGGCATTTGGAGGGAGCAGGGGCACTCATTATATAAAAACATCGTATATGCGTTATAATGGTGGTGCGGTAAATATGTTTTGAAAACTGTGTGAGGTCAAGTATGGCTAATTTTATTGTAAAATTCAGATTTTTGATTTTGGCTGTCTTCATTGTGGCATTGGTCGGAGCGGGGATGGCTTCGCTCGGAGTGGTGACGAATTACGAGATGTCCAAGTACCTCTCCGGTGATATGCCCGCCGTCCTCGGGATGAACAAGACAATCGAAGAATTTGGGATTCCGACGACGGTTCGCGTCATGGTGGAGGACACGACCTTGGTGGAAGCTGTGGAAATCAAGGAAAAAATCAAGGCGGCTCCGTATGTTCGGAGCATCACATGGCTCGA
>JAUMXJ010000074.1 GCA_030529205.1 Bacillota bacterium
AAGAAGTGACGGCAAACCACAATCTCTCCCTACTCTCAATCGGTGTACTCACCGCCTTCTGGGCAGCCATCAACGGTGCGAAGGCCCTCATACTCGGCATCAACATCGCCTACGGCAATCCCCCGTCAAAGGGCTTTTTTCGCCCCTACCTGATTGCGGCGCTGGCAACGGTCGGCATTCCTCTGATTGTCGTAGTCACCCTTGTATTTCAGGTTGCCGGAGAAACAATTGCGCAGTTCTTGGAAAACTATTTTCATCAAATCGAATTTGTTATCACCCTGATCAAAAGACTGGGAACCGTTATTCCCATCGTGACGACGGGAATCTACTTTCTGCTCTTTTATCGCCTCGCGCCGAATGTTGAGGTGCGTTTTCGCGATGTCATATTCGGAACCGTATTTGCAACCACTGCATGGTTCGGTGCATCTTACTTGTTTTCCATCTACATCAATCAATTTGCAAACTACTCGCGTTTCTACGGAAGCATCGGCTCCGTCATCATGCTCCTGTTCTGGCTCTACATCACCAGCATGATCATTCTGTTGGGGGCGGAAATCAATGCGGCGATGGCGGGTCGCGAAAACCGCAGAAAATAAACATCATATCCTTTTTATCATCTGTTCAGGATTTGTTTTCTCAGCTCACCGGGCTTACAGTTGTATGCCTTCTCAAAGGCTTTATAAAAGTTGGCCTTGCTTTGATAGCCGACCGCTTCTGCAATACCTTCAACCGTCAAACTTTTGTTCTCAAGCAAGGAAAGCGCTTTTTCCATTCTTAAAGCGACAATATATTCGTATACCGTCTTTCCCGCGATTTGCTTAAATGCTTTTTGAAGCGTGCCGGTATCTACCTCCAATGAATCGGCAAGCACGTCAATTACGGGAGGATTGATATAATTTTCATTCAAAATCTCGAATCCGCGCCTCGCCGCCTCCCTGCTTTTTGCAGAGAGAACCGAAACCTCCTCCCCTTCCTTTTCAAGGGTATGATTCAAAAGCAATGCGAAAATTTCTGCCGTTTTCGCACGGAGAAAAATATCGAAAGCGGACTTGTTTATTGCAATATGTTTAATGTCTCGCAAAATCAGCTCAATTTTCGGAATAAAAATCTTCCCTCGTGTTTCAGTGGCAATTCTGTCCCAGACATTAGTCGGCATCACCATATTTTGTTCCTCAAAAAATCGCTGCGTCATGATAACGGAAACGGCTTTTTGCCTTGTCCCTGCCGGAAACCTCTGAAACCATGGTTGCGGAATATTATTGACCGCACAGAACAATCCGTTTTTCGGTTCATGGATTTCTGTCCTGCTCTGATAATACTCCAACTTCACATCGTCCACGAAGGTCACCTGAATACACTTCTGTTTATAATAATATCTTTCCAGCAATGCCGTGCGTAGCACAATATCGGTATTAAAAAAACAACAACTTTCCGGATTTCCCCATACAATACATCTTCCTTGCGCCAAATGAGGCGGCGGTGTAAGAATGTATCCGTAATCCGTGTTTTCTCTTTTCCAATTCTGTCTTGTCTGCATTTGAAAAAGCATATCTGCCGTACTGGTGTAATTTTCCATATATACCTTGTATCGTTTTTGATTATTTTGTCTCGATTAAAGGAACAATTTGATTGAACCAATTTATAAATATCTGCCGATATCATTATAAATGTTGATTTTATATAGTCAAGAGTATTGATTACACCGATTTTGACGGTATTGGTTTTTAAAGAAAAATCTGTATACTGATTGAGAGGTGCATTTTGAATACGTGGAAGAAAACCTTTTTTACGATCTACGCCGGGCAGGCATTTTCTATAATCGGTTCATCCGCCGTACAATTTGCCATGATCTGGTATCTGACCGAACTGACCGCCTCAGCGGTAACACTGTCTGTCGCTGCAATATTCGGTTTTCTGCCGGGACTCCTGTTCAGTTCATTCGCAGGAGTGTATATCGACAGGAACAAAAAGAAAACCGTCATGGTGATTGCAGACGGTGGGATCGCCGTGTCGAGCGCGATTTTGGCAGTCGCCTTTTGCATGCCTTCTCCTCCCGCCGTGTGGTTGATATATGCGATGTTGTTTGTCCGAGGGGTCGGCTCCGTTTTTCACAGTATATCCATGCAAGCCGCCATCCCGCTGTTCGTCCCCGATACGGAACTCGTCAAAGCGGGAGGATGGGCGCAATTTGTGAACGGATCCGGCAATTTAATCGGTCCGGCTCTCGGCGCATTGCTGATGACGTACATGGATATGGCATACGTCATGCTTGTGGATGTCGTCGGCGCCGCTTTTGCCATCATTTGCCTACTTCTCATCAAAATACACGACCCCAAAAAAACGTACCGTGCAGAAGAAAGCCCTGATTTTTGGAGGGAGTTCAAACACGGATTGCGTGTTCTGAAAGGAAACAAGGCCCTCTATCGCGCGACTCCGTTCTATGTATTGACGGGATTCCTGTACATGCCTGTCAACGCCATGTTTCTACTCTTGGTGGCAATTCACTACGGGGGCACGGAGCTGCAGGCCGGTTATGTCGAAGTTGCAGCTGCTGTCGGTGCGATCGCAGGTTCTGTCCTGATCGGCCTTTGCGGTGAGATACAACGCAAACTCCAAGTGTTTTCTTTTTCGGTGACGACAATCGGCTTATGCGTCATAATTATCGGGGCATTACCCGCTTCATTGTTTTGGCTCTGTGTTGTTTTTTCTTTGTGTATCGGCATCGGCATACCATTTTTCAATGTGCCGTTCTACGCATTTATGCAGAAAAGTATCCCGCCGGACGAATTGGGGCGTGTCACAAGCTTGCTCTACATGCTCTGTTGCTTTGTCAATCCGTTGGGACTTATAATCGCAGGACCCGCCGGTGATATAATCGGAGCGAATCGACTGTTTGTCGGCATCGGAATTCTCCTTTTTCTCAATGGCCTTTTGAGCATCATCATGGTCAGAAAACCCGAAACGGAGTATCTTACCTCCCTACAAAGGGAAAAGAAAGACGCGGGCGGATTGACGGCATAGAGTGGGAGAAGGTCTTTGAGGCATCAGGAACGTTTACCTGCCGCCCGACACATTCAGCAACATCCGTCTTCTTCCGTCCGAACCGTAAGTCAAGA
Organism: Bacillota bacterium; assembly: GCA_030529205.1. Taxonomy (GTDB): domain Bacteria; phylum Bacillota; class Clostridia; order Peptostreptococcales; family Acidaminobacteraceae; genus JAUMXJ01. The sequence goes on from JAUMXJ010000074.1 coordinate 3,117, forward strand.
CCAAGAAAGTCTTTCCGCTCGGATGATTTGACAAAAATCTCTCCAGAGTCTCTCTGTCCTCAATTTCTCTGGTTGAATAATCCACAAGGTGCAACGAGGAATAGTTCGCCTCGAGTATAGCGTTTCCGTTTCGGTCAATCAATCCGTAACGAATCGTAGGGTCGGAATCCTCCGGATTTCCCACAGCGATTCCTATCACACAGACTCCATGTTGAAACTGTTCAATCCCGGCAAATGCGGGTTCGATGACCATCTCTCCTTTCCGATTGATGAACCCGAATGGATCCTCCGCCTTAACCTTCACGGCGGCAAGTCCTTCGGAAAAATGTGCCGCTTCCGCAAACTGCGGTTCGATTACAATGTTGCCGGATTTGTCCTGATACCCGAATAATCCGTTCACTTTAATCAGGAAGAGTGCATCATCCGCACATCCGTATCCGATATCACGAATTTTTGTTGTTTTCATTTGATTGTACGGAATCATGCTTCCCTGACCCGTCACACGCAAATCTTTTTCTTCAAGCCTCTTTCCTTCGTAGTCGATATAAAAGAAATTTCCCTCAATATTGACGAGAGGGCCATTATCGTATGAATAGACTGCATCCATACTCACCTTTGCCACACCGTTGTCGAACATACTCGCATATTGATAGACGGGTTCGATCACCACCGTACCCTTCGAATCGATATAACCGTACTTATCACCCTCTCTGAATACGGCCAATCCTTCATTAAACTGATATATTCCGTTAAAATTCGGCGGGATTAACTCTTTACCCGCCAGATCGACCGCCCCTATTTTTCCTGTGCGATTATCATGAAACAGCCGTATCCGATCTTGGGGGAGAGGACTGAAAACCCTGAAATTCTTCCTCATTTTCTCCAGCTCGATGCTCTCATATCCACTGAGAAAATAACCGTTCTGCGTGATGTCGGAAATAACCTCACCTCGTCGGTTAATCAATTTGCTGAAAGAATCTTTATTCGGATTCAGGCTTGTATCCAAATTATAGATTGCCACTCCCTCTTTAAACCGTACGAATTGGTCCAACTCAAACATCGGTTCTCCGATATTGTTTATATACCGATACACCTTACGATCGGAAGAAGTTACCAAAAGCCCGTCCTCAAACCGAATCTCGCCGTGAGTTCGAATGTCATTTTCGTTGATCGGCCCGATCATCGTCCATTGGTTCGAATCTCTCCACATAATCGAGCCGGACGCATCCACATAATCATATTGCAGAGAGGAATCGAATTCCGGATCCGTCGGCGATTCGTTCAGATACTCCCGGGCAAATACAAGTTTGTCGTCTGTAAGCTCCTCAATGACGGGACTGTCGCGGAATTCGGGAAAAAGCCCGTCCGGATTGAATTCCGTCGATTTCGGATCTACTTTCTCTCCGATGACGGGAAAACTGAAGGTCGAAGGAGAATCAAGTACCATGCTTTGACTTTCGCCGTCGGAATCGGTGTACTGACTTAAAACACCGTCCTTCGTCCGATACTGCATCTCAATTCGCCCTTTCGCCAGCCAGACTTTCACTTTTCCCTTTTCGAGCTGTACATAGAATTCGGTGCCGCGAATACCGAGAACTGCTGTAGGAGTCTTGATTTCATACTTGGATTCCGGAGACAATACCCGATCCACAATATTCCCGATTCCTCCCTTTTCCAAAGTGAATACTGCGTTGATATCGGAATCGGAAAGACTTATTTCTTCGATGGAAACATCCGAATCGGCCGCCAAAATCGCGCGAATCTCCGAAGTCAGTCTGATCACCGCTTTGCTTTCCGCACCCGTGCGGATACGATCCTTCCGTTCCAGTTTCATACCCTTGAATGCAGGAATTTCTCTATCCGAAACCGAACGCCTCACTCCGACATCCCCTTGTATTTCAAAAACTTCAGCCGTTTGAACGGAGGAACAGGAAAAAAGGAAAAAACTAAAAACGGCAAACACGATCAACAAGTATTTTTTCGTCATAATGGAACACCTCAAATGTAATGAGGTCATTATACAAGACTTGTACGAATGATTTCCAGCATATTTTCGCTTTATGTCGAATAAAGGGTTGACAACTCCCTAGGATTGTATTATTGTATTGCTGTATTAATCATATAATACACTGATACAACAGTGATATGTTTCATCAAACAAGAAAAGGAGGTTGTTGTGTCGTGGAATTTTGACAGCTCAAGTCCGATTTACAGGCAGATTATGACGCAGCTTGAATTTCAGATGGTATCCGGAAAGCGAAAAGCGGGAGAACGCCTGCCCTCTGTCAGAGAGCTTGCCGCGGAGGCAAATGTAAATCCGAACACCATGCAAAAAGCGTTACAGGAACTCGAAAGAGAGGGATATCTCATAACAGACAGGACAAATGGGCGGTATGTCACGGATGATGAGCGCATTTTACGAGAATTTAAAGGGAAACATATCGACATTCTCATTTCGGAATTGATTGCAAAGCTTTTAGATTTCGGATTAACCAAGGAGGAAATTGTCGGACGCATCACAAACCATTCCCTCTTTGCAGAACAAAGAATTCAAAACAAAACAAAGGAGCGGGTATGAATGTACTTTCAATCAAAAATCTATCCAAGCGCTACGGAAAAACGGAAGCACTGAACAATATCGATCTCGACATTTGCGGCGGCAAAATTGTCGGTCTATTGGGTCCGAACGGATGCGGAAAAAGCACATTGTTTAAGATCACAGCCGGACTATTGGCTCCTGACA
>JAUMXJ010000075.1 GCA_030529205.1 Bacillota bacterium
CGATTCCCACGACAATATTGCGAAGAGAACGGTCGTTCATGTCCATAACTCTGCGCCACAGAATGCGGTCCGGATCGATACGAAGCTGATTACCGTGCATGAGGTGGTTGTCAAGCAGTGCGGACATAAGGTTGTTTGCAGCGGTTACGGCATGGATATCCCCTGTAAAGTGCAGGTTGATGTCCTCCATCGGAACCACTTGTGCATAGCCTCCGCCTGCGGCCCCGCCCTTCACGCCGAAGCATGGTCCGAGCGACGGTTCACGCAATGCGGTGAACGTCTTTTTACCGATTTTATTGAGCGCCATGCTCAAACCGACATTGACCGTCGTCTTTCCTTCGCCGGCGGAAGTCGGGTTGATTGCCGTGACCAGAATGAGTTTTCCGTTCGGCTTATTCTCCAGGCTGTCGATGAATTTTTGATCCACCTTTGCTTTGTAATTGCCGTAAAGTTCCAGTGCTTCTTCCGGAATTCCAACATTTTCGGCAATCTCTTTTATGTGCAGCTTATTTGCCTCTTGTGCAATTTGAACGTCTGTTAGCATGTTTTTCTCCTTATTGTTCTTACGGAAGTTTTGATAATAATTCTCAATATATAACACGATTATACACACAACTCCCGTCGGGATAAATCCCTATTTGTAAATTTATTTGTGTTTTTTGAGCGCGTTTCCGATTTTTTCATCAGAGCTTGCGAACGGAACGGTGATTGAGTTGGCATTGCTGAGCGCATTGTACTCTTTCACGGTACTGAGTGCATTTTCATTTTGAGCCCAGCTGCGTCTCGCAACTCCGCACATAACGTCCCAAGGCATTGCGGATTTGAGAATTTCATCCACTCTTTCGCTGCCGTCGAGAACCATACCGAAGCCGCCGTTGATGGATTTTCCGATTCCCACGCCGCCGCCGTTGTGAAGTGCGACAAGGCTCATTCCTCTCGCACAGTTTCCTGCAAATACATGGGTCGCCATTTCCGCCATAATATTCGAGCCGTCTTTGATATTGGATGTTTCTCTGAATGGAGAGTCCGTTCCGCCGGTATCGTGGTGATCACGGCCGAGCATAATCGGACCGACTTCCCCGTTTCTCACCAGCTCGTTGAATTTCAGTGCGATGTTCATTCTGCCGAGAGCATCCTGATAGAGAATTCTCGCCTTGGTGCCGACGACCAGTTCGTTCTTCTCGGCATCCCGAATCCAAATCCAGTTGTCGCGATCCTGGAATCTTCTGTCTTTATCGATGCAGTTCATCGCAGCCATATCCGTCTTTCTGAGATCCTCATCCTTTCCGGAGAGGCAGACCCATCTGAACGGTCCGTACCCGTAGTCGAAGAGAACCGGTCCCATAATATCCTCGACATAGGACGGCCAGATAAATCCGTCGAGCTCATCCACGCCGTTCTTACTGATTTCCTTCACTCCCGCATCGTAGATCGCCTTCATGAAGGAGTTTCCGTAGTCGAAGAAGTATGTGCCCTTCGCCGTGAGGTTCTTGATGACCTCGTAGTGTCTTTTCAAGCCGGTGTTGACAAGCTCGACAAACTTCGCCTTATTTTCATCGAGAAGTTTGGTGCGCTCTTCAAATGTAATTCCGACCGGGCAATAACCTCCGTCGTATACATTGTGACAAGATGTCTGATCCGACAGGAGATCGATGGAGACATTGTTCTTGTCCGCATATTCGAGTAAATCGACAATATTTCCGTGGAAGGCAATTGCCGCCGGCGTTCCCGCATCCTGATGCTTGCGTGCCGCGTCAAATGTCGCTTTCGGACAGTCGTATACTTCCTTGATCCAGCCCTGATTGTACCTTGTGTCGATTCTCGATTTGTCGACCTCGGCTACAACGCCCACAGCACCTGCAATAAGCGCCGCTTTTCCCTGTGCACCGCTCATTCCGCCGAGTCCCGAAGTGACAAACAGTCTGCCCGCGAGATCTTTATCAGCGGCGATGCCGAGCTCTTTTCTTCCGGCATTCAGAATGGTGGAGTATGTGCCGTGCACTATACCCTGAGGTCCGATGTACATCCATCCCCCCGCGGTCATCTGGCCATACGAAGCGACGCCGATTGCTGCGGCACGCGTCCAGTTTTCGAGATCGTCGAACATGCCGATCATGAGGCCGTTGGTGAGGATGGTTCTCGGTGCCCATTTATGCGACTTGAACAGTCCGAGCGGATGTCCGCTCATGACGACCAGAGTCTGCTCATCCGTGAGTCGTTTCAAATACTCCATAATCAAGTGATACTGCATCCAGTTTTGGCAGACCTGTCCGGTCTCTCCGTAGGTTACCAATTCGTACGGATAAAGGGCGATTTCAAAGTCGAGATTGTTGTCAATCATAACCTGCATCGCCTTGCCTTCTATTGTCTTGCCTTCATACTGATCAATCGGTTTTCCGTAGATTCTTCCCTCCGGTCTGAAGCGATAGCCGTAGATTCTTCCGGTTGTATGAAGTTCCTCGACAAATTCGTCCATGAGTTCGTCTTGCCATTCCGCCGGGATATACCTCATTGCATTTTTTACGGCCAGACGCTGATCGGATTCACTCAATTCTCCGCCGCGTCTTGGAGCTCTTCTAATTCCGTCGATGAATGCTTTTTTAGGCGGAAGCGCCTGAAAAACATCTTTCAAAGTAAGACTCATAGTTCACCTTCCTTTATCGTTTTTTTCTTTGTTTCTCTATTATCTCGCAATCCGTTATCTGTACGATTTGTTGTCACGAGTGACGTACCGCTACTCGATTCTCAAGCCTTTTTGAATATTGGGAGGAAAGGTGAAATGATTCAAATCTCTCACCAGGTACAGCTTCATTTCTCGATCGTGCACATCGATGACGAGCATTTTTCCGTCTATCCACGCCTGATAGTTGTTGCGATCCGGGTCGATATAAACAAAGCCGTCTTTTTCAATCCACTTGGTTTTGAGTGAGGCATTTTTCGTAAATGCAAAGGTCGCACTCCCGTCTTCCATAATCTCTACGGTCAGCACACGCGCAGCTTCAACCAATTCATTTTCCGATTCTGCATAAGCGGACTCCCAGTATCCCATGTGATTCTCTTTTCCGCATGAGACCATGAAAAAAGAACACAAAAGCAGAAAAACCGCCCAAACATTTTTCATAAACCTACCCCCGATTCTATCGTGAATGTAAATTATAGCATTTTATAGGGGCTTCAAACAATACAGTGTCGCAATCTCCGACGTCAGCTCAAACGAATTGCCGCCTGCGCCGCGGCAAGTCTGGCAATCGGCACGCGATAAGGTGAACAGGAGACATAGTCGAGGCCGATCATATGACAGAATTCCACCGAGGACGGCTCTCCTCCGTGCTCTCCACAAATGCCGATGATCAAATCCGGACGCGATTGTCTTCCTTCTTCCACGGCGATCTTCATCAGTCTTCCCACTCCGACTTGATCGATGCACTCAAACGGATCCTTGTCAAAAATTCCTTTTTGACGATATTCGCTCAGGAATTTTCCGCTGTCATCTCTGGAAAAACCGTATGTCATCTGAGTCAAATCATTCGTTCCGAAACTGAAAAACTCCGCTTCACTTGCAATTTCTCCGGAGGTGAGCGCCGCTCTCGGCACTTCAATCATCGTACCGATATGGTAGCGGATTCTCTTTCCCTGCTCCGCAAAGACTTTCTCGATTTCTTCCAGAACTTCCTTTTTTACGAAGCGAAACTCGGAGACATCTCCGACGAGCGGAATCATAATCTCCGGAAAAACATTCCGTTCGGAGCACTCCAGAGCGGCTTCTATAATCGCCCTGGACTGCATTCGGGCTATTTCCGGATAGGTGATCGCCAGGCGACAGCCGCGATGTCCGAGCATCGGATTGAATTCGTGCAGGGATATAATACGCGTCTTGATATCATCAAACGGAACGCCCATACTCTCGGCCAGAGCCGCGATTTCGCCATCCTCTTTCGGCAAAAACTCATGGAGCGGCGGATCGAGCAATCGGACGGTCACCGGACGCGCTCCCATCACACGAAAAATTCCGACAAAATCTTCTCTTTGCATCGGGAGCAGTTTCTGAAGAGCGATTTGTCTCTCCTCCGAAGTGCGCGAGAGAATCATTTCCCGAACCGCATGGATGCGTGCGGCGTCAAAAAACATATGCTCCGTCCTGCACAGACCGATTCCCTCCGCACAGAAATCCGCCGCAATCGACGCATCTCTCGGAGTATCCGCATTGGCGTAGACTTTCAGGGTTCTCAACTCGTCCGCCATATCCATAAACTCCCGGAAACGACCGGACAAATTGGCCTGTATTTTCTTGATATTCTCTCCGTAGACCGCTCCGGTTGAACCGTCGAGCGAAATATCATCCCCGGTAAAAAAGTTGCGTCCTCCGGCAATCATCAGCCCCCTGTCCTCGTCGATTTGGACATCGGAGCAACCTGCAACACAACATTTTCCCATTCCTCTCGCAACGACTGCGGCGTGAGAAGTCATTCCTCCGGTGGAAGTCAGAATGCCGTCCGCACAGTTCATTCCGGCAAGATCCTCCGGAGACGTCTCCTTGCGCACCAGAATGACGGTTTCTCCCCTTTCATGCGCGGCTACGGCTGCATCCGCAGTAAAATATATTTTCCCCGCCCCCGCGCCCGGAGAAGCGGGGAGTCCTCGGCCGATTACCTTCGCCTCTTGAAGAGATTTTTCGTCAAAAACAGGATGCAGCAGCTGGTCGAGTTGTCTCGGATCCACTCGTAGAATCGCCTCTTCCTTGGTAATTCTCCCGGAATGATAGAAGTCCATCGCAATCGCAACCGCGGCATGCGCCGTCCTTTTACCGTTTCGCGTTTGAAGAATAAAGAGACGACCTTCCTCTATCGTGTATTCGATGTCCTGCATATCCAGATAATGCTCTTCCAAAATTTTCGCAGTTCGCAGCAATTCGTCGTAAATATCGGGAAGGATTTCCTTCAAAACACTGATTTCACTCGGTTTTCGTATTCCCGCCACGACATCCTCACCCTGCGCATTCATCAAAAATTCCCCGAAGACTTTGTTTTCACCCGTTGCAGGATTTCTTGTGAACGCAACCCCGGTCCCGGAATCATCTCCTTTGTTGCCGAAGACCATGGACTGTACATTCACCGCCGTTCCGAGATGATGGGAAATTTGATTCAGATTTCGGTACAGAATCGCCCGGTCGTTGTTCCACGAGCGAAACACCGCCTTCACCGCCAAAAGCAGCTGTGTCATCGGATCGGAGGGGAAATCGGTTCCTTTTTCCCTTCTGTATATCGCCTTGTATTCCCGGATGACGTGTTTCAGCTCCTCCACCCCGAGATCTTTGTCGAGGACAACCCCGCTCGTCTTCTTGATCGATTCGAGAGCGTCCTCAAAATATGATTTGGGAATCTCCATAGCCACATCGCCGAACATTTGAATGAACCTTCTGTAAGAATCGTACGCAAATCTCGGATTTCCCGTGGATTCCGCCAGACCTTCCACCGACATGTCGTTCAGACCGAGATTCAAAATGGTATCCATCATACCCGGCATGGACACCATCGCTCCGCTTCGCACCGATACGAGAAGCGGGTCATGATGGTCGCCGAATTTCCCGCCTCTCTCTTTTTCGATTCCGCCGATGCCCTGTTCGATTTGCTCAATCAAGTCATCCCAAAGCTCTTCCCCTTTTTCGAAAAATCTCAGACACGCTTCCGTCGTGATGGTGAAGCCCTGAGGTACAGGTAATCCGATCTTGGTCATTTCCGCCAGGTTTGCACCCTTGCCGCCCAACAAAGACTTCCGATCTTTACCGCCCTCTACAAAAGCGTACACATACTGCTGCCTCATACCTTCCCTCCTCCGTTTTTTCTCACAT
>JAUMXJ010000076.1:0-5625 GCA_030529205.1 Bacillota bacterium
TTCAAAATCCGTCACGGTTTTATGCAACATCTCCGTCAGGACAAGCGATCGCTTCGCCAGACGCGCAACGGTTTCATCCGCGCCGAATTTAAACACGGACACAATGCCCTCCGCACCGTCTCCGTTCGGAGCGATTCCCTCCAATTGCAAAAGCGCCGTCATCGACAACTCTTCATTGTGCAAAAAATAATCCGTCGTACGCATGACGAATTCCTCTTCGCTGTGGCGCATGCGCTCGACCGCGGCATTGGCTCCCACCAACATCACAACAGGCTGATGAAGGTAGTCCTCAAGCGCAACACTGCGTCCGATGACCTTGTCGGCATAACCGCCGCCGGCATAAACGGTGCACATCCCGATTTTTTCGACGGATGCCTGAGTCGCCAAATCAAAACGACGGATGGAGACGATTTCATCACCGAAGAGTTCGATTCGAATCGGCATATCGTGAAGCGGAGAGTAAACGTCGATAATCCCTCCCCGTACGCTGACCTCAAATTTTTGGGAGATATAGCCCGTCTTTTCATAGCCGTTGTTGTAGAGAAAATTGTAGAACTCCGCCAACTTGAGTCTTTGTCCGACTGCTATGTCATAAGATTTATGCTCTTCCTCCACAGGCGGATACTTGTCGAGCGCACAAACTACGGAGGCCGTCACCACAATCGGAGCTCTGTCCTTTCGGGAGATCCGCAACAGGGTCTCCTGCTGAGCACCCCCCTCATGGTCATGATGTGAAAAAGCCTGCCCGAAGACAATGTCCGTCGGCGCAACATATTCTGAACCCGCAATCATCTGATGAGCGGTTCGCGCTTTCATATCATCCTCGAAATACAGCAGGACGTCGCGCCCGTACATGTCCCGAACCGCATCCGCCAAAAAACTGTAAGCGATATAGTCGGAACCGTAAAGCAAAATAGGACCTGATAATTCATCAAGCCCTTTCATCAGCGCACGCAACTCCGTGCTGTTTTTAAAAAACTTACCGTAATCGATCATGTCTTACTCCGAGCGCTTGTCATCCGAAGAAGGCGCATGGTTGAACCGATTCATCGCGCTGTCCACCCCTTCTTCCACAATTGCCAATGCCGCGTCCGCCGCGCATTTCAATACTTCTTTGAGCGTCCGCTCGTCCTCCTTCGCAAAGCGCGACAAGACGTATTCATGGAGTTCCGCACCTCTTCGATCACCCTTGATTCCGATGCGCACCCTCGGAAAATGTTCGGTTTCCAGCTGATATAGAATATTTCTCATCCCGTTATGTGTTCCTGCCGAACCTTTCGGACGCAAACGCAGCGAGCCGAAGGCGATATCGATGTCATCATAAATGACGATAATGTGCTCGCTCGGTATTTTATAATATTCCGCGGCGGCGCGAACCGCTTCTCCGGAAAGGTTCATAAAAGTCTGTGGCTTCATCAACACCAATTTCTCGCCGCCGAACTGCGCCTCTCCGATTAAAGATTGAAACTTTATTTTATTGATTTTTGTTCCGAGCCGTTCCGCAAGGAGATCAAGAGCCAAAAACCCGGCATTGTGCCGAGTTAAATCGAAACGCTTGCCGGGATTTCCTAGTCCAACTATTAAAAACATGGGTCCTCTGTAAACATGGTGATGGGGCGTATTCTAATTTTCAAACATAATGCTGACGGATTCTTTGTTGATGATTCTGGTGATGGCTTCGGCAAAAAGCGGAGCCGTCGAGAGAACCTTCACATTCGGAAGCGCCCTGATTTCGTCCGAGATATCGATGGTATCGAGCGTCACCCATTCCTTGATGATGCTCTCGGCCATTCTGGTCTTCGCAGGGCCGGAGAATATGCCGTGCGTGCAGCACGCATAGATATCCTTCGCCCCGTGTTCTCTGAGTGCGTTTGCAGCATTGACAATGGTTCCCGCGGTGTCGATCATATCGTCGACCAGGAGGACATTCTTTCCGTTTACATCACCGATAATACTCATGACTTCGCTGACATTCGCCTCAGGCCTGCGCTTATCGACAATGGCGATCTGTGTCCCCAGCCTATGTGCAAAAGAACGTGTCCTCGTCACGGATCCGTGATCGGGAGATACCAGGACCAGGTCCGGAATATTCTTTTCTTTGAAATAGGAAGTGAGAACCGGCCACCCCTGTAGGTGATCGAGCGGAATATCAAAATACCCTTGAATCTGCGCAGCGTGTAGATCCATGGTGAGAACTCTGTCGGCGCCGGCGGCGCTGATCAGATTTGCAACCAACTTCGCAGAAATAGGATCTCTCGCTTTCGCTTTTCTGTCCTGTCTCGCGTACCCGTAGTACGGAATCACCGCCGCGATACTGCCCGCCGATGCACGCTTAAACGCATCGATTGCAATCAACAATTCCATGAGATAGTCATTGACTTTCGGGATGGAAAACGGCTGAATCATGAATACATCCACACCTCTTACCGTCTCATTGATATTGACCGAAATTTCTCCGTCGCTGAATGTCTTCACAACCGAATCTCCCAGCGGCACATTCAACTCACCGCAAATCGCTTTTGCGAGCGCCGGATTCGCATTACCCGTGAAAATTTTGATGTTGTCTTTTGCCATACTCTCACTCCCTGACTTTTTATATTTACCTTTTGCATTTTCTGATTGTCGATCGCGTTTATTTCTTAGGCTTCCTTCGATTTTCACGATTTTCCTGCGGAACCCTCGATATTGCAAACTCTCCTTCTTTCACCTCTCGCGTAACGGTCGTCCCGGCTGCGACAAATGTTCCGTCCCCGATTGTAACCGGAGCGACAAGATTGGAATTACATCCGATAAAGGCGTCGCTTCCCACCACCGTGCGATGCTTATGCTCGCCGTCATAATTGACGAAAATGGTTCCGCATCCGATATTGGTTCGCTCACCGATTTCTCCGTCTCCGATATAGGAAAGATGAGGGATTTTCGTTCCCTCGCCGATTTTTACATTCTTGAGTTCGACAAAATCTCCTATTTTGACCTTGTTCGAAATCACACTGCCCGGTCTGATATATGCGAAAGGTCCGATTTTACAGTCTTTCCCGATCTCGCTCTCCACCGCTACGGTGCGATCCAAAGTACTCCCGGCACCGACTCGCACATCCGTCAAATCCGTGAACGGACCGATGACGGCACCGGAGGCGACCGATGTCTTTCCCATCAACCTCGTCCCCTGTTCAATCACCGCACCCGGCTCGATCTGCACATCCTTTTCTATCATAATCGTCTCGGGAAAATGCATGGTCACGCCCGCGAGCATCCACTCTTTCCTGATTCTTTGTTGCAGGATGCGCTCCGCCTCGCTCAGCATATATCGATCATTCACGCCGAGAATTTCATCCGTGTTCTCCGTCTTGATTGCGCCGACCTTGTGACCGTCCGCAATCAGCATCTCGAAGACATCGGTCAGAAGATACTCGCCCTGTGCATTATCGCTGCTCAAGTACGCAAGTTTTTCTCTGAGAAGTGCGGCATTGAAGACCGCCATCCCCGAATTGATTTCTTTTATCTTTTTCTCTTCGTCCGTTGCATTTTTAAATTCGACAATTCTCTGAATCCGCCCGTCCTCTCTGACGATTCTTCCGAAGGAAGCGGGATCGTTAAAATCGGCGGTAATCAGGGTCGCGGCGTTTTGCGATTGGCGGTGTTCCTCGACGAGAGACTTCAATGTATCCTTTGTAATCAGAGGTGTGTCCGCAAAAAGAACGAGCACGTCTCCCTCTCCGAAATCATGCTCCGCCATTTTCACCGCATGCCCGGTTCCGAGCTGCTTCTCTTGAAAAACAAAGTGCATCTTCCCTTCAAATTCGCACATCACCTGTTCTTTTCCGTGACCGACGACACAGACGAACCCGTCCGACAAACCGGAAGCCGCATCACACACATGTGCGAGCATGGATTTTCCACAAACTTTATGAAGCGCCTTGGGAAGCTCGGAATACATTCGTTTTCCAAGCCCCGCAGCCAATATCACCACTTTTAAATCATTCATGCCAAAATTATAACACAATTCCTTCTTCTTTTGTTGACGCCTGACCGATTCGGCGAATTTATTTCCACGAGCTTTCAATCGGCACAAACAAATGCCCGACATGCCCTCTCGGAATCAATCGGACTAATGCGTACTGCCCGTCACATACTCCCCCTGATCCCCATTCTCATCGACATCGTGCTCCACACAGCGATATATCGACATAATCGCGGAGATTACAGCTTTTGCAACGACATCGAGCGACATCGACGGTTGCGGCGCAGTCTTTCCCTTTTCATAAAGCATCGCCACCTGCTCCGGAAGATACGGAATATGCATAAATCCGCTGCGCACATGCGGGTATTCGTTTCTCAGAAAATCGCAAGTTTTATAGCAGACATAGTTGCAGACATAGGTTCCCGCACTGCGTGAAATAGATGCCGGGATTCCTTTATTCAAAATGCCCGCCACAACTCTCTTGTTCGGAATGGAGGTAAAATACGCGTCCGGACCGCCCTCGGTAATCACTTCTCCCCGCGGCAGATTGCCGTCATTGTCGGGAATCGGGAAGTCCGCTTCATTGGTCCCCACTGCCTCCAGGGTAATGTCCGCTCTTCCTCCCGCCTGTCCGATGCTGAGCACCACATCGGGCTGATGTGTTTCGACCGCATTTCTGATTGCTTCCATCGACCCGCGCATCGTCGTCGGAATAGAGAGTTTCACAATCTCGACCACTCCCCCGCAACACTGCCGATCCAGCGAGTCCGGCAAAAGTTTCAACACTTCCTCCGAAGGATTGATGTCCTGTCCGCCAAACGGTTCAAATCCGGTTACCAATATCTTCATATCTCCTCCTATTCCGTGAATTCGGCCGCATTCCGCCTACACATAAATCACATACTTGTAAATCAAAAAATTCCAACAGGTAATCATCGCGGTCTTGATAAAGGGCGCGAGTTCCGCAGACATTCCCGCACCGACCAACCAGCGCATCATCAGATAATTCCCGATCAGCAGATTGAACAAAAAAAGCATGAGATAGAGCACGAGCTGTCTTTTTGCGCTCGCCTTTGATTTGAATGTCCATTTGCGCGTCACGACAAATGTGATGACGAACAGAGCGGAGTACACGATGGTCATGGCAAATGCATAATCCAGCCCCACCGCACGGTACAAGAGCAGGTAAAGTGCATACTCCAGCAAAAATGCCGATCCGCCCGTCACCAGGTACCGCAACAACTCTCCCATTGCCTTCGAATCCTTCATTCTCTTAAATCTGTCCAACAATATTATCCGATCCCTTATTATTTTGATTCATTCCTGTCATCACAACCTAGAGCATAACCCGAATCAACCCGCTGATCAGCATAATCAGAAGCCCTGCGACAGCGTTTCCGATTGCGATTGCAGGAATGGCGCGTCGAAAACGAATGTCCAAAAAAGCGGCGATGATCGAGCCCGACCAAACCCCGGTTCCCGGTAAAGGAATGGCGACAAAAATAGCCAGGCCAAGAAACCCGTACTTTTTTACACCCTGTGAGTGCACGGCGGCTTTGATGCGAAAGCGATCATCCAACTTCGTAAAAAAAGGCAGGTGACTCAGACGCTTTAAAATCGGTCGCAAAAAAAGCAGAATGAACGGCGCGGGGAGAAGACTTCCT
>JAUMXJ010000076.1:5635-5848 GCA_030529205.1 Bacillota bacterium
ACAAAGGATTCGATCGGATTGATGCCAAGTGCAATCCCAAACGGAATCCCCCCTCTAAGCTCTATAATCGGAAGCATCGACGCGAGCAGCGTCATAACTTCAGCCTTGAGTGTCTCCAATATCCCCATGTTCCACTACCACTATACCCGCGCATCATTTTTCAGTCAATCCGACGGAAGAATCATTTTTTCGCCCCCTGCTGACGCGATATTG
>JAUMXJ010000077.1:0-2003 GCA_030529205.1 Bacillota bacterium
TACCAAATCAGATATAAGTAGGCGATTCCGTTTCGTGAGAGGGTGAGGAACAGATCCAGGAGATCCGCCCAAATATACGTCCTCTCTCTTTTCGCCAGAAAATGCCCGTAGAGACGCACGGTCTTGTTCCAAACCTCTCCGAGCCAGCTCTCCATGCCGAAGATTCGGATGTCTTTCGCGTATTCGCGGTTCTTCGCCACATCGTAGAGATAAGAGATTTGATTGGAAAGCGCTTCTTTCTCCTTTTTATGCCGGTACTCCCATTCAAAAATCTTACTTGCAATCAGGAAATGAATCAGGGTTGTGGCGAACACCGCGAGCATAATCAGCGGATTGAGCGACGAGAGGAAAAAGAGATACACCGCGAATGAAATCAGATTGGTCACGATGACGGTCAACACGTTCCAGATGCGTTCGCTCGCCTCCCAGTTCGAAGATGTTGCATCGAACGCCTTGTTTCGAAGCTCGATAAACTCTTGGCTGAGCAAATTGGAATAGGATGTCTTCGCGTTTTTTCCGGAAACCGCCTCGATGATTTTCGTCCGCAGAGAAATCCTGGCAAAAATGACATTTTGCTCAATGTACGCGCGGACGCCCGTCAATAAGAGAAGCAGTCCGATGCAAATCCCGATGACCTTCATCAGTTCTCCGGCAGTTGAGCCGGCTTCAAGGCACGAGAGCACAATCGGTGCGATGAGCATGTCCATAATGACCTTGCCGGATGTGACACACGCCAGCAGCAGCCCGACATAAAGAATTCGCCTGTGATGTCTGTGTGCCAAGCCGATCATGTATGCCGTGTTTTGCCACATATTGTACTTCGGTTTTTCTTTTTTTACTTCCGCCATCATCCCCTCCATGTTCCGGGAAAACAAGAATCCTGTTTTCGGTTGTACGGTGATTTTATCTTGCCATTTTATTCTACCAAATAAAAAATCGTCCGCCTTATTTTTGGGACGAAACGCGTCAATAAGGGGACGAATTGTCAAAACTAAAATTGCGGAAGCAGAATCTCCGTCGTAAACGCACCGTCTTCGGAGTTTCGGCTCAGGTAACCGCCGTATTTTTCTATAATGCTGTCGATGCGAATCAAGCCGAGCCCGTGACCGTCTCCCTTGGTGGTGCGGAACAGCCCGCCTCTCTTTTCCATTTTTGTCGTAGCCGTCAGGTTCGTAAAAGAAAGGTACAACTGTGTGTTCTTCATCTCCATGTAGATGCGAATCATCCGCTCCCCTTCCGGCAGTTTCAGACTGGCCTCGATTGCATTGTCGAACAGATTTCCGATGATGCAGCAGAGATCGATGTCCGAAGTCGTCAGCTTCACGGGAATCTCCGCATGAATGTCTACGGGGATATTCTTTGCATTTGCAAGGGAAATCTTGCTGTTGAGTATGGCGTCCGCCATATTGTTCCCGGTTTTGACGGTGATGTCGACCGTTTTCAAATCGGTCTCCAACATATCGAGATAGTGTCGGATTTCCGCCATATCCTCTTTGGACGCCAGAAATTTGAGGGCCTGGATATGATTCCGATAATCATGACGCCAGCCCCTCATCTGTCGATACATATTTTCGACTTCTCTGTAATGTGTCTGAATTAACTCACTTTGATAATGCGCGATCTGTCGATCGAGTCGCTTGGAACGAAAAAACATAGACTACTGCTCATTATCCCGATCTACATTGATAAAATTGCTGACTTCCGGCATAAGCTCAATGCTCATCAGCGTCAGCACCTCTTCGAACTCCATCAATTTTTCTGAACTGATTCTACTTGACAGCCTGCTTAATACTTCCTCTACATACTCGTTTTTCAAGTTGTAATAGTGATAAAACTTGTCGGTGACTTCCAATAATGTCTTGCGCTTGTCGAGCTTGGATGGGACTTTTCTGACATAACCTTTCTTTACAAGACTTGCCACCTTGTAGGTCATGTTGGGTTGCGATAATTCCAAAAAATTAGCAAGTTCATTGACAGTAGGACGATTTAGCGCGTGGATTACC
>JAUMXJ010000077.1:2013-5828 GCA_030529205.1 Bacillota bacterium
GTCGCGGTCAGACTGGCTTCCCTCTCCTGTAACCCCCGAAACATGTTTCGATACAGGTTGAGCTTAAACTTGAGGTAAATCTGTTCAAAAATTTTCTCGAGCATCCTTTTCCTCCGTCGAAATTTTCTATAACTCAAGTAGAGTTCCCTCATAGTCTATCACACAATTGCAAATGAAATCTCACATTTCATCACTTCTTTTCCGTCAACGACAATTCTGCCCTCTCCAAACCCGATATTTGCACGCATATTGATAATTTTGCATTCGATCTCCAGGACATCCCCGGGAACCACCGGTCTGCGAAAGCGCGCGCTCTTGACCCCTCCGAAAAATGCTTTTTTTCCGGGCTCAGCGCCTTTGAGAATCGCCACCGCTCCGACCTGTGCCACCGCTTCCAGCTGCAACACTCCGGGCATCACCGCCTGATCGGGAAAATGTCCCTGAAAAAACTGCTCGTTTCCGCTGACGCATTTGATGCCCTTCGCGGAAACCCCTTCCTCCATCTCGACGATTTTATCAATCATCAGAAACGGATAGCGATGCGGGAGAATTTTTTTGATTTCTTCAAAATTTAGCACCATTCCAACCTCTTTTCCGTTCTTTTCTCGTTCTTTTTATCGTTTTTTTACGTTTTCCAATCGTGTTCTGATTGTTTTTCCGATTGTCTTACATCTTTCTTCGTTTCTCCGCTCTTCTTGCCCGGCCGGTTGTCGACCCGCAGAGACGGACGAGCCTACCCTCGATATCGCTTGTACACGACTGCAGCATTGTGGCCGCCGAATCCCAACGAATTCTTAATCGCCACCTCTATTTGTTCTTCTCGGCACTGATTGACCACAAGATTCAAGTCGCATTCCGGATCCGCAACCGCATAGTTCACCGTCGCGGGAACGAGTCCGTGCTCCATTCCGATCAGGGTGAGAATGCTCTCCATCGAACCGGAAGCGCTCAGCAGATGCCCCATCTGCGACTTGCCGGAACTGACCATGACATTTTTATAATGCTCGCCGAACACCTCTTTGATCGCCAAGGTTTCATACTTATCGTTCAGCGGCGTGGACGTTCCGTGCGCGCTGATGTAGTTGACCTCACGCGGCTGAATCCCCGCCTCTTCTATCGCCATGCGCATCGCCCGAGCGGCAAATTTTCCGTCCGGTGACGGCGAAGTGATATGATGCGCGTCGCAGGTCATTCCGTAGCCCACCACTTCCGCATAGATTTTCGCATTTCTCGCGAGCGCGTGTTCCAGCTCTTCCAGCACGAGAACCGCGGCACCTTCGCCCATGACAAACCCGCTTCTCTCCTTGTCAAACGGAATACTCGCTCTGTGCTTGTCCTTCGTCGTCGTCAGCGCCTTCATCGATGTAAACCCGCCGATTCCGAGGTCCGTGATGCTCGCCTCGCTTCCGCCCGCAAATGCAATGTCCTCGTACCCATGCTTGATGGCGCGGAACGCCTCGCCGATGGCATTCGTACCGCCGGCACAAGCGGTAACGGGACACTGACACGCCCCGTGAAGATCCAGCTCGATTGAAATCAGAGCGGCGGTCAAATTGGAAATCGCCATGGGAATAAAATACGGAGAAATCTTGTCAAACCCTCTCTCCTGCCCTCTCTCATACTCTCTCTCAATGGTCTCGATTCCCCCGATTCCGGAAGAAACATAGACAGCCGCGCGCTTCTCGCTGAGCTCTCCTTTTTCAAATCCTGCGTGCGTATAGGCCCTTCGCGCCGCGATAATGCCGAACTGATTGACCTTGTCAAGTCGTTTGGCGGTCTTTTTATCGAAATGTTCCTCTTCCCTGTACGAACGAATCTCACACGCAAGCGACACCTCTCTGTCCTGCCCTTCAAAACGACTGATGCTGTCGACGGCGCAATAGCCGGACTTCATGTTTTCCAAGACTTCTTCCGCATGATTCCCGATCGGACTGATAAATCCGTACCCTGTGATGACAACTCTTCGCATGTTTCCTCCACTCCTATCAATTACTCATCTTACTCATCAGGCAGCATGAAACGCCTGCACCCGCCGCTAGATGCTCATCCCGCCGTCGACGCTGAAGCACTGGCCGGTGATATAACTCGCGCGATCCGACACCAAAAAATGCACCATGTCCGCGATATTCTGCGCAACCCCGAGTCTCTGAAGCGGAATCTGCGCAAAAATCGACTCCTTCACCTTGTCGCTGAGCACATCCGTCATCGGACTCTCGATAAACCCCGGAGCCACCGCATTAACCAGCACACCGCGCGATGCAAACTCCCTCGCGGTCGCCTTGGTCAGCCCGATCATCCCCGCTTTCGCGGCGGAGTAGTTCGCCTGCCCCGCATTTCCGTGCAGCCCGACATAGGATGTGATATTCACAATCCTTCCCTTGCGCGCCTTCATCATCACCGGAAACACGCACTTGCTCAGATAAAATGCGGAGTTCAGATTCGTGTCGATGACATCTCTGAAATCCTGGGGGCTCATGCGGACAAGGTTGTCTTTTGTAATCCCCGCATTATTGATGAGGGCGTCAATCCTGCCTGTCTGTCCCGACACCTCTTTGACAAGGCGCTCGCACTCGTCATAATCCGACACATCGGCCGCAATCACCATGGTCTGTGCCCCGTAGCCCTCGAGTTTCGCCTTCAAAGCATCCGAACGTTCGTCGATTTTCCTCACCGCCAGCACCAAATTGAACCGATTTTTCGCCAGCTCCTCACAGATGGCGGTTCCGATTCCGCCGACTGCGCCCGTTACGATCGCCCAGCCTCTGTCCGCATTCGGTGTTTCCCCGTGATGATGTTTATGATTCTGTTCACTTTGCCTATTTATACATTGATTCTGTTCACAATGACTCATACCTGCAAATCAGTCGAGACCGACCGACTAACCCTCCTTTTTATCCGAAACAATCCGCGAGGTATTTTTCCAAATCCTCGGCATTTTCTATATTTTTCATCGTCATTTGCGGAAATTCCTTTTTGACAATCGCGGACACCACCTTGCCCGACCCGATTTCCACCAATTCCTCGATGCCGCTCTCCACCATATTTTTCAGACAATCATAGAGTCGCACCGGACCCGTCATCTGTCTGAGCATATTCTCCGAAATCTTTGCGACAAACGACTCCGCAAAAACCTTTCCCGTGGTATTGGTATAGTAATCCGTCTTCGGCTCTTTCCACTCCACCTTGTCGAGCGCCTCTTTCAAACCGGGCACGGCGTCTTCCATGTACGGCGTATGGAACGGACCGGTGACATTGAGCGGAAGCACCTTACCGCCTTTTTCTTTTAAAATCCGGCTCGCCTCCGTGACGGCATCTTTCTCACCTGAGATGACGATTTGCCTGCTACTGTTGATATTGGACAGGTACGCATGCAGACCCGCAACCGCGCCCGCTATCTCCTCCTCCGGCATCCCGATGACCGCAGCCATTCCGCTTTCGACCTTCTCCGCCGCCCGCGCCATCTCCGCGCCGCGCACGCGAATGACCCGAATCGCTTCCTCCGGCTGAAGCGCACCCGCCGCGACAAGTGCGGAATACTCGCCCAGACTGAGACCGCAGACGGCATCCGGACGGATTCCATTTGCTTCGAGTATCTTCAGAATCGAGATCTGCAGCGCCAGCATAATCGGCTGAAGATGTTCCGTCTTCGAAATCTCCGCCAATGCCCCGTGAAAGGACAGTTCTCTCAAGTCTTCGGGCAACAGAGCATAAATCTCCTTTGCCGCATCGTACTTCTCATACAGCGACAGACCCATCTGCTCGGTTTGCGAGCCCTGTCCGGTAAAAATAAATCCACGTTTACGATACATTAGAAA
>JAUMXJ010000078.1 GCA_030529205.1 Bacillota bacterium
TGATGTGAGATCGGAGTAAATACGCAAATCATTCATTCTAAAAGACCTCCCGCTATTTCGTGGGAGGTTTCCGTTTTGCGTGGTATTCATCTATTGACTAATAATCAATAGCGGAGTAAGATATTGTCATCACCATTAGAAACATTGTTGTTGACAGCGTCAGAAGGGAGGTTGAGGTGGATATTGATAAATATATTGAAAAGTTGCGGTTATTTCTTTCGCTTAGTTTTCGTGCAGAAGATGTGTCGGACATCACTTCCGAATACAGAACTTATCTTGAGGAAGATTTAAAAAACGGTTGCGATGAGGATGAAATGATTAGGCGATACGGAAGCCCGCGTGTTCTCGCAAAAAAACTAAGAAAAGAAAACGGTATGTTTTTGTTTAAGCTCGGGTTCATAGTCCGAATGGCGGTTCTTTGTATTACCTGTGTGTTCGGGGTATTATTTTGGGGATATTTAGCGGAATCCATCCTGAGTTTTGCCGCTTATTTGATTATGTCGATTGCCGCAGTTCGGTTTGCAATGGGAGGGTCTGTTCGCAAAAGGAAGAATACATCTGAACGTTATGTAAAAAATAGATTATTTCTCACTTCGCATTTCGTATTATTGGCGAGTGCTCTTGTTGCAGTCTTCATAAACATCAATATAGTCACGCTTATCGGGAAAGGATTTGACGTATCTTCTCAGGTGTACTTGGTGTATTACGGCAGTATGCTCGTCTATATCATCGCATGGTTGCAATCCCTGTTCTGTTTCTTAACCGGGAACGGGATTTATTTTTCTCTGACCTGTCATGCTATGGGGGGAATATTTATGACTCTGTTTATGTACAACCGATACTACAATATGGACTACACGAATATTCCGTACCGCACGGTGTTTCAATCATCCGCACTATATCTGATCGGCGCTCTTCTGAGCGTTGCAATTTATTTATCCTATGCCGAGAAAAGGATAGGAAAAACAGGTTAAGGCGGTGCATCTTGAATCCTCAAATGAAAAAAGGAATGATTGAAATGTGCATTTTGTACTGCGTATCAAAAAATGATTTGTACGGGTATGATGTGATGAAACGAATGGGTGCATATTTCAGTGATGTTGATACGAGTACATTCTACTCGATTTTACGCAGGCTCCATAAGGAGAAGGATTTGGACTGCTACTTCGTTGAAAGTTCGGAAGGTCCACAACGAAAGTATTATACAATTACGGAAAAGGGGAGAGAGACATTATTGAAATTGCGACAAGATTGGGACGCAATATCCGATGTGGTAAATCAAATATTTCGAGAAGAGTAATGCAGTCATGATGCCTATTCATAAAAAAAGCCCCGGAGGGCGCAAGCGCCTTGGGGCGAAACCGCCTCGAGGGGCGGTTTTTTATGGATGTACATCATACTTTAAATTTGGAACTTATGAATTTCAGAGTGCAGATCATCCGACAGTTGTTTGAGTTCTTCAGCGTATCCTGCAAACTCTTCGACATTCGCATTGATTTCTTCCGTTGATGCGGTGAGCTCCTGTGTTGCAGCGGCGCTCTCCTGAGAAACGGAGGACACATTGTGAATGATTTTGAGCAATTTGTTTTTGTTTTCGCCGGTTTGTCTGATTGCGACGGAGATGTCCGCGACTTTTTCAGACATTTCGGTAATCGAGGTGAGGATTTTGTCGAAAATTTCCTTGGTGTTTGCGACGGCAACATCCTGTGCTTTGACCACATCCCCCGTTACCTTGATGGATTCGGCAACCTGAGAAGCTTTATTTTGAATGCCTTCGATGATGACCTTGATTTCTTCCGTAGAAACCTTGGACTCTTCGGCGAGTTTTCTGATTTCATTCGCGACGACGGAGAATCCGCGCCCTGCATCTCCCGCTCTCGCAGCTTCAATTCCGGCATTGAGAGAGAGCAGATTGGTCTGAGCGGTGATGGACGCGAGTGCGTCGGAGATATTGCTGATCTGCAAAGAGCTGTTGTACATATCATCGACAACACGGCTCACTTCATTGGTGGCATTCTTGGCGTCCTCGGATTTTTCCGTGAGGGTATCGATTGTCTTAAAGCCGGTCTCACTGAGCTTTTTGGTATAAGTGAAGATGGCGTGGATTTTCTCTGAATTCTCGGTGATATAGTCGAGTTGATTCGACACTTTTTCCATTTCGATCAGACCGTTTTGCGCATCTTCCGCCTGACTGACCGCGCCTTGCGACAATTCAGTGACGGACTTTGTGATGTCTTCGACGGCGGTGCTCACTTCTCCCGCGTTGACGGCGAGGTTCGTCGACGTGTTCATGACGCTGTCTGCGGACTTGACCACGCTCTCCAGCAGAGAGGATACATTGTCGAGCATTTGATCCAGCCCTTCCGTGAGTTTGCCGAATTCGTCCCTTCTGTGTCTTCCCACGCGCACGGTCAAATCTCCCTGTGCGGCGGTATCAAACGACGAGGTCACCTTGTGAATCGCCCGGGAGATGTCGGTGCTGATAAAGACGGCGACTCCGATGCTGATGAGCGCCATAATCAGGATGATGAAAATGGTCGTGACGCGGATGAAATGCGTGTCGTCATCGAGCTCCGATGTGTTGATGCTCGTGCAGATGGTCCACCCGGTTGAGAGATTGGTGGTAAACGCACCGAAGTGCTCCTTTCCCTGTTTGCCTTGATAGCGGATGAATCCTTCCTCTCTATTCTTGATATTGTTTGTAAATTCGACATTGATGTCCGCGATGTTTTTTCCGAGGAGCGAGGAATCCGGATGGGATACCAGGACGCCGTTTTCGTCGAACATGAACAGATAACCGGTTCTGCCGATCTTTTTGGAGGAAACCTAACTCGAGATGGTTTCAAGAGAGAAGTCCGCCGCGACGACGCCGACGAGTTTGTCCTGTTTATAAACGCCTCTGGATATGGTGACTACGGATTTTCCGCTGATCGGATCCAGATACGGTTTGCTGATGACGGATTGGTTCTTGCGGTTCACAGCGGCTTTGTACCATTCGCGCTCGGTAGGCTTGTAATTGCTTGGGAAATCCAGATGCGGAACGGTGTAAATGCGATTGTCCGCAGTTCCGACGTAGATGACGTCGACATCGGGCTTTGCCTCCTTGATGCTCGTGAAGAGTGCAATGGTATGTTCGACTTGCTCTTTTTCGTCCAAATGTTGCAGATAATCGCTCTGCGATGAAATATCGACGATTTGTTGTAAAGACTTAAAGTATTCATCAAGGTTTTCGCTGATAAACGAGAGCGCCTCTTCACTCATGGAGCTGAGTTTTTCGGTCAGCTTGTTCTTGGTCTGAACATTGGCGGTAATGCCGATGGTAATCAGGGGCACCAGACAAATCAAAGCCATGACGAGCAAGAGCTTTCTGCCGATCGATCCGGACTTTACGCCAAATTTTGAACCTGTTTTAGAACCCATTTTGTGCTTCATATGATACTTCCCCCTTTGGGATTATTGTGTAACATCAGCGGTGTATATTCTTTTGGGAATATTATTTCAGAAATGAAAGGAATCCGCAGGAATATTCTGTGTAGAAAATTTAGAAAACAGTAAATGTGGTACATTGAATAATCGTTAAGTTCGCTTCATTAAATAATAAAATGGAAAGTCTGTCAAGACATTCCGCTCACTATGTTTCCTTGTTCATAAGTATTACACGGATGAAAAGAATTATCCGATAGACAAGAAATTTTATCTAAAAAATTGAAATAATGTCGCGCCGAAAATCAATTTGTCAACATAATAACATACATCGGTAACATTAAACGGTTTAAAAAATGGAGAAATATGCCGATACTTTTTGCGTAAGCTCTTTTTGTGCGTTTTTTTGCGTCCAAAAAATCCCCGGACTTTTTTCCGAAGAGAAAAAAGGGGAGAAAAAGGGGGGAGAAAACGCGGGAGCAAATGAAGAAAGCTTGAAGCGAAACAAACGCCTGAAATAGACGGTGAAATACGGAGGAACACAATGGAATATAGACGAGTAACAGGTGGCGGAGTTCCCGGGTTCTTGAGAAGGGCGGCGGGCATATTGCTTGCGGCGGTGATGATTCTGTCTTCGCTTCCCATGTCTTTTGCGATTACGGTGGGAACGACGAAGAAGGGAGATCCCGTCGAACTGCATGAAGTTCGTTTTATTCTCAATCACAGGGGATTTGACTTCAACGGCGGATATTTTGAGCTCTCGGGTAAGAACCTCAAAGATCAGCCGGTCTATGTTCGTATCGGAGGCGAGGCGGAGTCGATCGGGACGCGCACAATCAACACCGACGAGCTGATTATTATCAAGTTGACCAAGGAAGAGGTACAGCGTTTCTCCGGAGAAATCATTGTGGGCGGTACGAGTATCGATCTTGCAATCACCGATTTCCCGAATATTCAAAGCGCGGACAGGGCGTCCGTCATCATCGACAATGTGCCGGCGGATACCATTACATTCTTCGGCAGCAATCTCAATCGCATCACCGGTGATATCAAGGGTGTGTACGGTGCGGGAACCGATCTGGGCGGTCAGCTGACCGGAGCGAATGCCGCGATCGCACCGGACGGCGGAAGGATCACGCTCACCAATCCGAAAGCGCCCGGAAGAAAGGGCTATCAGGATATCTATATCCGAAGAATCACCGATGCCACCGCATCAAAGCCGAGGGTGCGCATCGAATACCAGTACATCGATGCATTCCGCATATTGGAAAAAATGGATTCCGGCAATGTGACCATGTTCCCGAACACGGGCTCAAAGGGAGATGAACTCTACCTCGAGTCCAAGAGTTTCAACGCATCGAACGCATACGAAGTGTATTTTCTAAAGACGCTCAACGGCTCGGACAGACCGAGTGCGGTCAATAAGGCCAAATTCGTCTCGCTCGGAATCGACGTGGACGGAACGCTTCCGCAGGGCGGAAAGGATATTTTGACGGTCAAGGTTCCGGAGCATCCGAATTTTGAGGCGGGGACGTACTATGTCCTCCTGACGAAGATTCAGAACGGTCAGATTATAGCGGAGGCCCCTGTCAAGGTGAGTGCGGATGCGGGCGCGGTGGAAGATACATTTGCGGTGATTCAGGCGGGATTCGGGCCGAAGATCGTGGCGATTCACCCGCCGAAGGGTCCGGACACGGGCTCCAATGTGGAAATCAAGGCGAAAAATGTCATTTCACTCAATATTCCCGATCTCGCGGGCGGGGACACGAGCACCTTTGAAATCAAATCCCCGGATTTGGCGGAGAAGCTCTCCATCGAGTACAAAAATACCGCCACTCCGTTGAAGTACAAAGACAAACCTGTGAATGTCACAAGGAATATTCAGATTACCGTCGGAAAACGGGTGAAGTTCTCGAGGGAAAACATCACGTCCGGGGTTCAGGACCAATTCATCATCCGGACACAGCGTGTAGACGATGCCGAGGTGAGTCCGAAGCGCGATGTGATTGTGGAGATGGAGACGGTGATCGAGGAAAAGGCGGCGCCGCACAAAAAGTATGTCTTCAAGCAGCAGGTTGTGGTCAAAAACGGATACGAGTTCATTCCGTCGACCTATGCGCCCATTGTCGACAGCGTGACGCCGCATGTGATTCAGACGGAGAAGACGCAGATTGCGGGGGTGGATTACTATAAGACGGACAAAAAGCTGCTGATTTCGATCAAGGGCGAGAAGTTTTTTGTCTATCGTTATTATGACAACAACGGCAATCCGATTGCGGTTAAGCCGTCGATTCTGATTAAGCAGGATTCGGCGAATACGCTGAATACGCATTATCAGATCGCGCTCCTGCCGAATGAGGAAACCGATAAAATCAAGTATTCGACCG
>JAUMXJ010000079.1 GCA_030529205.1 Bacillota bacterium
CGACGCACAGGGTGATTTGTCGATTGTGAATCGAGAAGAAGAATCGGTACGGGATTCTAAAAACAGTTCGGAAAACAGGGGTTCGGAGATCACCGGTTCGGAGATTACGAGTTCGGAAAAAGAAAAAACACGAAAAACCGAGAGCAAGCCTTCTGTAAAGGGACAGAAAAAGAAGCCTTCGGCAGTGCGTGAAACGCCGGATTCCGAGAAAAACGATACGCGAAAAACAGCCAAAAAAGAAACGGACCGCCCGAGAACAAATGCGGTTGAAGGTCAGACATCCAATCATCAACATTCCTCCGTACCGAGTGCGGTCGTCTCTCAAAATTCAATGAGAAAGACAAAGAAGCAGGAGGTCGGAAAAGCGGACAATGCCGCAGCACGAGAAGGCGGTGTTGAAACGAAGGCGGAAGACGCTCCTGCTGTGGAACAAAAAACGCAGACTCGCGATTTTGAAAAGAAAGGCGGAGAGAGTCGTAAGAAGAGAAGAAAGCCTTCCACCACATATGTGAACTCGCTCGTCGGAATGGTGAAGTATGAAGAAACTTCCGCTTCCGGAGAACGGGAGGCAGCCGATTCGTCATCTCGGATCGAAGAGACCGAATCGCCGGTCGAGGATACCTTATCCGCGGTTGATAATGAGTTTGACGCCGTTATGGAACAAGAACCTTCTAAAGAACCGAGCGGCATTCGTGTGGAAGGAATTTTCGAGTTATCGGATCAGAGCGGTGCAACATACGGATTTTTGCGTCAGAACGGGATTTCATCCGAAGATGATATTTATGTCTCCCCGATGTTTGTTAAGAAATTCAATCTAAAGAGCGGCGAGTTGGTGCGTGGGTATGCGAAGTTGGAGCAGACGGACCGACACAGACCGATTACCTATGTATCGGATGTAAACGGAGTTCCGCCCTATACGACCAGATCCAAGCACAAATTTGACGATATGACGCCGCAAGTTCCGAACCAAAGATTCCATCTTTCCCATAACGGAAACGATATCGCCATGCGTATTATCGACTTGATTGCACCTGTCGGAAAGGGGCAAAGAGGCCTGATTGTCGCACCGCCGAAATCGGGTAAGACCATTTTGCTTCAGAAAATCGCGAAATCGATCAAAAGAAATTATCCGGAAGTGGAACTGATGATTCTGTTGATTGATGAAAGACCGGAAGAGGTTACGGATATGAAGGATGAGGTGGATGCTGCCGTCTATTATTCCACATTTGATGAACTGCCCATCAATCATATTCGCATCGCGGAACTTGTGTTGAACAGGGCGCGCGGACTTGTCGAGATGGGCAGGGATGTTGTGATATTGCTCGATTCTATTACGAGATTGGCGAGGGCTTACAACATTGCGATGCCGGCGTCCGGAAGGACTTTATCCGGAGGTCTCGATACCAATGCGCTCCACAAGCCGAAGAGATTCCTCGGTTCGGCGAGAAACATGATCGAAGGCGGATCGCTCACGATTATGGCGACAGCCCTGATCGAAACCGGATCCAAGATGGACGATGTTATTTTTGAAGAGTTTAAGGGCACCGGCAATATGGAGCTGATTCTGGATCGAAAACTGAGCGAAAAACGAATTTTTCCGTCTATCGACATCAAAAAATCAGGTACCAGAAGAGAAGAGTTGCTCCTGAATCGGGAAGAGTATGAGGCGGTGATGAAGCTGAGAAGAGCACTGGATCAAAACAGCGGCAATGAACCGATCGAACTCCTGAGCGAAGAATTGATGAGGACCAAGGACAATGCCGAGTTGATTGCGTGGATCAATCAAGTGTTCGTAGAGAACAAATTCAGGAAGTAATCAATTCACGATAAATTTATTTGACAATCAAATATAAAGGTGATAGACTCTTATATCGTGAATATAAACTGAGGAGGAATTATGAAAGAGGGAATCCATCCGAATTATGTAGAAGCTGAAGTTAGATGCGCATGTGGCAACACATTTAAAACTAAATCTACAAAACCAGAAATCAGAGTTGAAATTTGTTCCGAATGCCATTCATTCTTTACAGGAACCGTAAAGAATGTTGAGAGAGGCGGAAGAGCTGAGAAATTCAGGGATAAGTACAATCTCAAATAGCAGATTCATACTGATGTTAAGGGTACCGTATTTGTCATGGAATAAATACGGTATTTTTCGACTGTAAAAAAGGAAAGAACTATGGAAAATGTCGGAGGACAGGCGCTGATTGAAGGCGTGCTGATGCGCGGACCGAAGAGGTCTGCAATTTGCGTAAGAGATTCCAAAGGTGAGCTTGTAACGAAGGTATTCGACAATAAACGCAGGATTGATTGGATTAAAAAGATTCCGTTGCTTCGAGGCGTTTATGCACTGATCGATTCGATGGTGATGGGAATTCAGGCTCTGAATTATTCCGCACAGTTTTTTATTGCGGATGAAGAAGAAACGGGGTTCGACCGTTTTTTAAGAAAGATATTCGGCAAACATGCGGAGAGTGTGGCAATCGGACTGACGATGTTGATTTCGTTTATGTTGGCAGTTTTTCTTTTTACCATTCTTCCGACGGTGATTGTCAATTTTTTAAAGAACTACTTGACAAGCGGGTGGCTCTCTTTCGTGGAAGCGGTGATAAAGGTCACCGTGTTTTTGACGTATATCGGAATGATCTCCAGATTGAAAGATGTACGCCGTGTTTTTCAGTATCACGGAGCGGAACACAAGAGTATATTCAATTATGAGAGCGGATTGGAGCTCAGCGTCGAAAATGCGAAGGCGCAGCCGAGACTTCATCCGAGGTGCGGGACAAGCTTTTTGTTCTATGTGCTTGCGATAAGCATCGGGGTGTTCTCTTTCGTGACATGGGATAGTCTGATTGTGCGGATTGCTTTGAAAATTGCACTTTTGCCTGTGATTGCCGGAATTTCTTACGAGTTCATCAAACTGAGCCGCTTTAAAATGCTCAGACCGCTCAGTGTGCCCGGACTGTATCTTCAGAAGATCACAACGCAGGAACCGGATGAGAAGCAATTGGAAGTCGCCATTACCGCATTGAAGGCGTCCCTCGGAATGGAGATTTCGACCCCGTTGGTAGACGAAAACCCGGCTGCCGAATAGGACAGTGTTAATCTTTTTGCGTAGATTGCGCCGGTCATGAGGAATCTGTTTATGAGTTTGATTGAGATGAGTCCGGATTTGAGTTTGAGGAAGCTGCGTCGATATTTGGCGGATTCCCTTTCGAAGATTACGGAGTATGCGGAGCGCGAGGCGGATATCATTTTACTTGAACTGACGGGATTGGATAGAGCCGCCGTGATGTTTGACGAGACGGTCGCGGATGATTACATTGTCAAAAAGGCGTCGAGCATTCTTGAAAAGAGACTTGAGAGAATTCCTCTGCAGTATATTCTCGGGAAAGCATACTTCAGAAGACTTGAGTTGCAAGTCGGGGAAGGGGTTCTGATTCCGCGTCCGGAGACTGAAATTTTGGTTGATTTTGTTCTGGACGAGGTTCGGCGGATTAAAAAAATTCGCGGAGACCGAATGCCGGTTCGGGTTCTGGATATTGGAACCGGCTCCGGCGCGATTGCGGCGGCGATTGCGGATGAGAGCGATTGCTCCGAGGTGATGATAGAGGCGGTGGATATCAGCGAAAAAGCACTTGCCGTCGCCGAGGAGAACCTGAAAAAATATCGGAATGTGCGTCTCTATCAATCCGATTTGTTCGATCAAGTGCAGGGTTGTCTTGATGTCATATGTTCCAATCCGCCGTATATCGCGGAGCGGGAGAGAGACGAACTGATGCCCGAGGTGCTTCGCGAGCCGGAGCTGGCTCTTTTTGCGGAGGAGGACGGGCTTCGGATATACCGAAGAATCTTGATGCATTTACAAGATTACATGAATGAATACACTTCGGTGATATTTGAAATCGGGGCGACGCAGTATGACGAAGTAGAGAAATTATTCTTTGAGATTTTAAAAAGAACGGATGTGGAACCCGTTTATGATTACTCGGGTAGGAGAAGATTTATATGCATGAAAAACTTAAAATGATGGAGGCGAAGTACGAGGAATTGTCAATTAAAATCGGCGATCCCGAGGTTCTTGCCGACAGAGACAATTGGCAGAGGCTTGTCAAGGAGCACTCCGAGCTGAGACCGATCGTCGAAAAGTATATCGAATATTGCGAGATAGAAAGACAGATTGCCGATACGGAGGAGATGATCAAGACGGCGGATGATGTCGAGCTGGTGCAGATGGCAAAAGAAGAACTGCACGAGCTCAAACAGAGTATGAACGCGTGCGAACAGCAGGTGAAGATGCTTTTGATTCCGAAAGATCCGAATGATGAGCGAAATGTCGTCTTTGAAATACGCGCCGGTGCGGGTGGCGATGAGGCAGGTCTTTTTGCGAACGAATTGTTGCGCCTATATCAAAAATACGCACAATCCAACCGCTGGAAATTTGAAATCGTGGATATTTCGGAGAGCGGTATCGGCGGAATCAAAGACGCGGTTGCCATGATTAAGGGAAAACAAGTCTTCTCCCGTATGAAGTACGAGAGCGGGACGCACAGGGTACAGCGAATTCCGAAGACCGAATCCGGAGGAAGAATTCATACTTCCACCGTCACCATCGCAGTCCTCCCCGAAGCGGACGAGGTGGACATCGACTTCAGGGAAGAGGATTTGAGAATCGACACATTCCGTTCTTCCGGAAACGGCGGACAGAGCGTCAACACGACCGACTCCGCGGTGCGTATCACACATATTCCGACGGGCTTGGTGGTGAGTTGCCAGGACGGTAAATCGCAACTTGACAATAAGACGCGTGCAAAAGAAGTCCTCAGGGCGAAGCTCTATGAAATCGAGCAGAACAAGCTTGACAGCGAGAGAGCGGAGGCGCGTAAGAGTCAGGTGGGAACGGGAGACCGCTCAGCCAAGATCAGGACGTACAACTTTCCGCAATCCAGGGTTACGGATCATAGAGTTCCTCATACCGTCCATAATTTGGAAGCGTATATGAATGGAGAAATCGACGAAATGCTCGACACGGTCGCTGAGCATTTCAGAGCTGTCGCACTCAGCGAAAATGAGGAATAATACCGGATCAGCTTTTGAAAATGATGAAGACAGAAATCATAAAAATACGAGATTATGAGTCATTACCTTCGTTTGTACCACAGAAATCTGTGGTGGCGGGCGGAGGTATTGTTGCGTTTCCGACGGAAACCGTGTACGGAATCGCCGTGGCGTACGACTCCGATCAGGCGATTGAGAGCATTTTTCGATTGAAGGAGAGGGAGAGAGGAAAGCCCCTTACACTTCATATATCGAATGCGAGTCGCGTGGATGCTTTTGTCGATTGGACTCGGCTGAGCGACGAGGAGATACGAATCTACCGAAGTCTGATTGCAAAGTTTTGGCCCGGTCCGCTGACGGTGATCCTTCCGAAAAAAAATACGGTCTCGGATGTCCTGACGGGCGGTCTGAGCACCGTCGCATTTCGTTTTCCGAGCCATCCGGTTTCCATTGCGTTTATCGAAGCGTGCGGCGGTGCGGTTGCCGCGACATCTGCAAACCTGTCGGGAGGGTTCAGTTGTACGACGGGAGCTGCAGTGGAACAAGAACTCGGCGGGAAAATTGCCTGCATCCTGGACGCGGATTCGGGAATTTTGGGGATAGAGTCAACCGTAATCTCGATACAGGGAGGAGTCAAAATTCTCAGACAGGGCGCAATCGGGATTCGGATGATTGAGCGTGTTCTCCGCGGTTCCGTACAGAGAAGTGAATCCGGGAAGGGCGTTC
>JAUMXJ010000080.1 GCA_030529205.1 Bacillota bacterium
TCGATTTTTCATGCGCTCAATCAGAAGGCTGTCGGAAGAATGTACGCGGAACAGCGTAAAGACGGAAAGGGCTATCAGGATCTCAATCTGATTGTGGCTCATATGGGAGGCGGAATCTCGGTAGGTGCACACAGAAAAGGACGCATTATCGATGTCAACAATGCGCTCGACGGCGACGGTCCGTTTTCTCCGGAGCGTTCGGGGGGATTGCCGATCGGAGATTTGATGAATATGTGCTTCTCCGGAGAGTATACGAAGGCGGAGATCAAGGCGCTCATCAAGGGGAAAGGCGGTTTTAACGCTTACCTCGGAACAAACGACGGAAGAACCGTCGAGGAGATGGCAAAGAACGGCGACAAGAAGGCGGAGCTGGTGTTCCATGCGATGGCTTATCAAGTTGCCAAGGAAATCGGCGCATGTGCAGCCGTGTTGGAAGGTAAAGTGGACGCCGTTATTTTGACGGGGGGCTTGGCATACGGCAAGGAGTTTGTCGGCTGGATTACTGACAGAGTTCAGTTCATCGCACCTGTCGTCGTCATAGCGGGCGAAGATGAAATGAACGCCTTGACAAGGGGTGCGCTCAGAGTTCTTCGCGGGGAAGAAGCGGCAAAAAGATATAGAGGAAAAAATGCTTGATAAAGACAAAAGGGTCAGGGTTATCGTCGGCCATTACGGAAGCGGGAAGTCGGAATTTGCCGTAAATTATGCGGTGCAGCTGAATAAGATGAATAAAAAAGTCATGCTCTGCGACTTGGACATCGTCAATCCCTATTTCCGCTCCAGAGAGCTGGCGAATGAGCTGGAGGCGGATGGGATTAAAGTAATATCCTCCGCTCTGGGGAATTATACAAACCTTGATATTCCGATGATTTCAGCGGAGATCAACAGACCGCTCGTCGATAAGACGGCGGATGCCGTGTTCGATCTGGGCGGAGATCATGTAGGCGCAAAAGTGCTGGTACAGTTTTATGACAATATCGTGCCTGAAGAAACGGATGTGTTTTTCATATTCAATGCATACAGAGAGATGACACAGGATATGAAATCGGCGTATGAGTATATGAGAAAGATTGAAGATTCAATCAATCTCAAAGTCACGGGAATTGTGAACAATACGCATCTGCTGCACGACACAACCGCGGAGGATCTGATGTACGGTCAGCGAATCGCTCTGGAACTTGCGGAGCGGTCCGGGGTGCCGGTTCGGTATATTTCGGGTATTGAAAGTGCTCTTAGAGGTCTTCCGAGTGATATCGGAACGGAGACATTTATTATAAATATGCTCATGAGAGAGAATTGGCAAAGGAGGGAGTATGGCTAAAGGGATAGCAAGATTCAAGACAGACATCTGCAAGGGTTGTGGTGTTTGTGCAAACGCGTGCCCACTCAAAATTATTGCTTTGGACACAAAGACTATAAACAAGAAAGGGTATCACCCTGCACATTTAGCGGAACCCGAAAAGTGCATCGGTTGTGCGAACTGCGCAATTTCATGTCCGGATTCGGTCATTACGGTTGAGAGGGAGTAGTTTATGGCAAAAATTTTAATGAAAGGTAATGAGGCGATTGGTGCGGCGGCGATTAAAGCCGGTTGTAAGTTTTTCTTCGGTTATCCGATTACGCCTCAAAGTGAGCTTCCCGAGTATATGTCAAGGGAAATGCCGAAATATGGCGGTGTTTTTTTGCAGGCTGAATCGGAAGTGGCGGCAATCAATATGGTTTACGGAGCGTCCGGAGCGGGTGCGAGAGTTATGACATCGTCATCTTCGCCGGGTATCGCATTGAAGCAGGAAGGGATTACTTATCTGGCGGGAGCGGAGCTTCCGTGTGTCATCGTCAACATCGTACGTGGCGGTCCGGGTCTTGGCGGTATTCAGCCGGCACAGTCGGACTATTACCAGGTGACAAGAGGCGGCGGAAACGGCGACTACAGATTGCTCGTGTATGCACCGGCGAATCTTCAGGAAATGTGCGATCTGATGAAGCAGGCGTTCGACGCGGCGGATTATTACCGCACGCCCGTTATGCTTGTCGGAGACGGGATGATCGGTCAGATGATGGAGCCTGTGGAATTCAGTGATGCGGCATCTCCATACGAACTCCAACCGAAGACTTGGGCGACAACGGGTACGGAGGAAAAGAGAGCACCGAATATTATCAACTCGCTGGCTCTTGATCCGTACAAGCTCGAAGAACACAACCATCATTTATATAAAAAATACATGGAAATCAAAGAAAAAGAAGCGCGCTATGAGGCGGTCGGCGTGGAAGATGCGGATGTGGTCATGGTAGCATACGGTACAACATCCCGTATTGTAAAATCCGCAATGAATACGCTCAGAGCGGAAGGGAAGAAAGTCGGGTTGATCAGACCGATTACACTCTGGCCGTTCCCTGAAAAAGCGTTCGATCTGATTCCTGCCGGCTGTAAATCCGTGCTCTCGGTGGAAATGTCGATGGGTCAGATGGTAGATGACGTAAAAATTGCTTCAAACGGAAGATGGAAAGTCGATTTCTACGGACGTACGGGCGGTGTAATCCCGACACCGGACGGCATTGTAGAAAAAGTGAAAGAGATTTTGGGGAGGTAGTATGGCAATCGTATATGAAAGAAGTAAGGGACTTACAGACAAAGAAACGCATTACTGCCCCGGATGCACCCATGGTGTGATTCATAAACTCGTGGCGGAATGCCTGGTAGAGCTCGGTGTGCTCGGCAAGGCTGTGGGCGTTGCTCCGGTCGGCTGTGCGGTTCTCGCATACGATTATTTTAATTGTGATATGCACGAGGCTGCTCACGGAAGAGCTCCGGCTGTTGCGACAGGAATCAAGAGAGTGCTTCCCGAGAGCGTCGTGTTCACATATCAGGGAGACGGAGACCTCGCGTCCATCGGTACTGCGGAAATTGTACACGCTGCGCACAGAGGTGAGAAGTTTACGACAATCTTTGTCAATAACGCGATTTACGGTATGACCGGCGGACAAATGGCGCCTACAACGCTTTTGGGACAAAAAGCGACAACCGCACCCGAGGGTAGAACACTCGAGCATTCAGGAGCTCCGATCAGAATGGCTGAAATGCTTGCAACCATTCCGGGAGCGGCATATGTAGAAAGAGTGTCCGTGCATGATCCCGTCCATATCAGAAAAGCGAAAAAAGCAATTATGGATGCTTTCAAATGTCAGATTGAGGGCAAGGGTTTCTCCATTGTGGAAGTACTGTCCACATGTCCTACAAACTGGGGAATGCCTCCTGTAAAGGCGCTCGGCTGGCTGAAAGACAATATGATTCCGTATTATCCGCTGGGAAGCTTCAGAAAGCCGGGTGATGGAGGTGACAAATAATGTTGGATGAACGTATTGTATGTGCAGGTTTCGGCGGCCAGGGTGTTATGCTCATCGGCCAGCTGATTACATATGCGGGAATGTTTGAAAATAAGGAAGTCTCGTGGCTTCCTTCGTACGGACCGGAAATGCGCGGCGGTACTGCCAATTGCTCGGTGATGGTATCGGATCAGCCGATCAGCTCGCCGGTTATCGCGAACAACGCAACCGTTGCCATCGTGATGAATCAGCCGTCGCTTGAAAAGTTTGAGGCGGACTTGCTCCCGGGCGGGAAGCTGTTGATCAACTCGTCTTTGATTGATAAGAAGGCTTCCAGAAGCGATGTGGAAGCTTACTATGTGCCTTGCAATGACATTGCAAACGAACTTGGGAATATGAAAGTGGCGAACATGGTCATGCTCGGAGCGTATATTGAATTGTCCAAGCTTGTCGAGCCTGCATCCATTTTAAAAGCTTTGGCAAAAATTTTCGGAGAATCAAAAGCGAATCTGATAGCAATCAACGAAACGGCGATGGAAGCCGGTGCAAAGGCGGTTAGAAAATGAGATTGTTCGGAACAGACGGAGTACGGGGAATTGCCGGGACGGAGTTGGGCGTAGAGCTCGCGATGAAGCTCGGTGTCGCGGCGGCAAAAGTGCTGGGCGGCCATTCTGAAAACAGAGTGGCGATTATAGGTAGGGATACAAGAATTTCCGGACAGATGCTGGAACAGGCGATTGCTGTCGGGCTGATGAGCGAGGGATACAAAATCATATCCCTCGGTGTCGTTCCCACTCCTGCTGTTGCAATGCTCGTAAAGCTCGAAAAGGCATCGCTCGGCGTCATGATTTCGGCGTCTCACAATCCTTATGAGTTTAACGGAATCAAGTTTTTCGGTGCGGACGGATACAAGCTTAGTGACGAAGTGGAAGATCGAATCGAGAGTGCGGTCAAGAGCGAAATGACGTTCGGCGATCATGTCGGCTACGTACAGAGCGGAGAGCATCTGGTGGAGAGGTATATTGAGATATTGAAGAATGTCGCCTTCGGGGAGAAGACGGGTCTTGAAGGTCTCAATATCTCTGTGGACGCCGCGAACGGCTCACTATTCTCCATTGCTCCGCGTGTTCTCACCGATTTGGGCGCACAGGTTTCCGTAATCGGAAACAATCCGGACGGTCAAAATATCAACCGCAATGTCGGCTCGACTCATATGAACGCTTGCCAAAACTATACCATGCACAATCGCTCGGACATCGGGCTGTCCTTTGACGGCGACGGCGATCGTCTGCTGGTTTGTGACGAACTCGGAAAAATATATGACGGGGATGCGATTATGCTGGCATTGGCGCTCGATCTCAAAGAAAAAGGTCATCTGCGCGACGATGTGCTGGTGGCAACCGTTATGAGTAACTTGGGGCTGGAGCGTGCCTGTAAGCATCACGGAATCGATTTGCTCAGAACGAAAGTCGGCGACCGATACATCTCCGAAGAACTGGTCAGGCATGACTACAGCATCGGGGGGGAACAGAGCGGTCACATCATCCTCAGCAAGTTTGCAACGACGGGGGACGGACTGTTGACTGCGGTATATCTGTTGGCTCTTCTCAAAAAAAGCGGGAAGAGAGCGTCTGAGTTTCTGAACAACTACATGAAACTTCCACAGGTGACGGTGAGCGTCAATGTTCCGAATGAACGTAAGTACACGCTTCTCCAAGATGCGATTATCGCCGCACAAATCGAAAAGCTTGAAGAAAAGTACAGCGGCAGCGGAAGAGTACTCATCAGACCTTCGGGGACCGAGCCTCTGGTGCGCATTATGATAGAAGGCGAAAATCAGGAAGCGCTTGAGAGGGACGCACTTGTTCTCTCCGGCTTCATCGAAGGCAGGCTGTCGTCCCTGTAACTCCGTGAGATACGATTGCAATTAGTGCCGATATTCGCTGATATTTCAACAAAATTCGGCATTTATCAAATTTGGCAAAATGCTTGACATGTAAGTGTAATAATCGTTATAATATTAAACATCAGTAGCGTAAGCTACAAAAATGGAGGATATAATGAACAAAAAGCTATTGGCATTGTTGCTTGCTTTTGTGATGGTGTTCTCGCTTGCAGCGTGTGGCGAGCAACCAAAAACAAGTGACACAACAAGTTCACAGCAACAAGACAGCACAAGTCCTACTGAAACAAGTAGTAATGCTGGAAACGACACAACTCCAAGTGTTATCGTCAGAGATAACAAGGAAGAAGGCTTCTGCACATACAATGACGTATGGGCATCACAACCTAACAACTGGAACCCACATGCTTGGGAAATGAGCCATGAAAGTGTGTTCATGGATTACACGGTTGCACCTTTCACTTATGGTACATTTGACGGTGAAGGCGGTTGGTACTACGCTTATGACGCTGCTACATCCGTAACCGACGTCACTGCTACTTATGCTGACAAAGAG
>JAUMXJ010000081.1 GCA_030529205.1 Bacillota bacterium
TGATTCTCGAGATTTTTGACAATCTTGTCCACATTGGCTTCCACGGAATCATAACGCGCTTTCATCACACTGAGCTTGTCTTTCTGTTTTTTGAAAAACCCGAAAATGCCCTTTTTCTCCGTCTCGCCCGCCTCAAAACTCTTGAGTTCTCCGACCAGATTGGTCATCATATCGCCGACTTCGCCCATATCCTTCGTCTTGACGTTCTCCAGCGCTTTATCACTGAAATCGGCAATTTTTTGTTGTGCCTGCGCACCGTATTGAAGTACCAATTCAGAAGACGTAATATCAATCTTTTTGGAAAACTCCTCGACCGCAGCTTTCTCTTCTTCACTGAGCTGACTGTCGTCAATCTCGAGTTTTCCTTTTGGCGGAGCCTCCACTTTTGCTACAACCTTTTCCTCTTCTTTCTCCTCACCGCCGAGCGTGAGCTGAATTGTGCTTTTTTCCTCCATTCGTCCTCCTTACCTATATCACTCTGTCTTTATTACCGTGTCTCCTATTATAAATTGCCGAGATCAAAATCTTCAAGCAATAGTGTGCGCAAATCGGACTTTTCACTGTCGGATGAAATGCGTCCGGATTGTTTGATAATAGCCGCTTCTACAACATTTCTGGCAAGTCTTCCGTTCGACTTTTCAGCGGCATTCATTTTGCCCAAGTAATCCCGAATCGGCTCAAGTGCTTCATCCGCAATCACATAGTCCTTTTTCTTCGCCACGGACTGTGCAATTTTAAGCAAATCCTCCGCTTCATAATCCGCAAAATGCACGGTCTTCGGAAAACGGGAAGCCAGTCCCGAGTTGGAAGTCAGGAAATACGACATCTCATCCGAATATCCGGCGAGAATCACCATGAGATTGTCGCGATTATCCTCCATTCCCTTTACCAGAGTATCAATCGCCTCCAAGCCGAATGAGTCGTCCTTGCCCCGATACAGCGAGTACGCCTCGTCGATAAACAGAACTCCGCCCAGCGCACTCTTGATTACGCTCATGGTAAGCGGTGCGGTATGACCGACATAGCGTCCCACCAGGTCCGCTCTGGTCACTTCGACCAGATGTCCCTGATCCAACGCACCGATTGCCTTCATCAGACGAGAGACGAGACGCGCGATGGTGGTCTTTCCCGTACCGGGATTTCCCGTGAAAATCATATGTCTGGTCACCGCATCGGATTTCAGGCCCAATCTTCTTCGAACATTGCCCGCCTTCACCAAATTTTCCATCGAGAGCAGGTACTCTTTGACGGCGTCGAGACCGACGATTTCACCGATTTCCCGTTTGATTTTCAGAAGCTCCTCGTCCGTCTCGGAAAGAGAGATGATCCCGTCCAGGTACTTCGCCTTGTAGCCTCCGTCATACACAAGGGTCAAATCCTGACCGATTCTGGAAACCGAAGCATCCAGCACCTTAAGCTTCAAATCTTCGATGGTATCGATAAAGCTGTGTACTCCGTTGAAGGGTTCATAGTTCGCAGAAAGAGCTTCCATCACTCCCGTCGCGATATTCACTTTGGCTTTCGTAACACTCTCGAGTTCCGTTTTCAAATGTCCGAGTCTGATTTTGACGAGCTTGCTCGCCAATTCAGGAGAAAAAGACTCCGTTTCGACATAGTCCAGAACCGCATCCGCGACCGATTTCCCGTACGTGTTGGCAAAAGAACTTTTTCCGCCGCTTGCAATGAAGATCAGAAATTTGTCATTGCCTGAAATTTCTTTCAGAAAATCTTTCTGTAAAGTCTTGTCGCTCTCCTGCAACACGCCGTTTTTTTCAATATAACGCTTTGACAGTCTGATTTTTCCGGTTTTGATCAAATCTCCGAGCATATTGTTGATGCTGATGTGAGCAAATTCATAGTTTTCAATCAATATAAACGGATTTTTTCCGCAAAGCGCGGAGTAAATATCCTGCAAAAAGACATTTTCCTTCGCCGCTTCCTGATAATCCGCCATGTCCAGCTTGAAGACATCCACATCGTCAATCAGCAGTCCTCGGATGCACTGCAGCGAACGTTCAAACAGATAATGACGCCCCGAACCCCTTCTTCCGCTGATATACACCGTGTTTCTCAATTTGGAATCCGAATTGTTCTGAACATACGGTCTGAGCAAACCCTCCACCATGTCCCTCACCGCTCCTTCCTGGCCGATGACGGATTCGGAAATCTTGCCGAATAGGGAGTGGAATGTCTTCGGAACATCCTGCGGACTGATTTCTTTCCACTCCGCCATTTTTTCCAACGCAAAAGACGAAGCCGGTTCCGCATACTTCGTCTTTTCCGTATAAAGAGTATCCTGTACACCGAAATCTCTGGCAATGCTCGCCTTCAAATCCGATAAATCCACTTCTTGAGACAACTCATTCATCGCCTCCTGATTCTGCATCAGCGTGCGCAACAAATCATGACTTTCGTCATGTGTCTGTCGCGTCTTCAGCTCATCCAGGCGCCTGGTGATGTCATGTGCATTTTCCACCAAAATGGAATCAATACTGCGCTTCTTACCGAGCACTCGCTTCATCAATTCCTCTTTGGTCAACTCTTTGTCTTTATCTTTCGACATGAATCTCTATCCTCTGTAAAATAGCTTCTCTGCTGTAAACAAGTGCATCCCATGTATAATCGGCGGCATCTTGTTGTGCAATCAATCCGGTGGTCGTATGATTTTGCTTTTTTCTCATCGCCGCGATTCTTCTCTCAATCACGATGAGATTGGAGGTCGTTCCCGAAGCCTGCTTCAGATAATTCTTAATCTGCGCTTCAAAATTCTGTTTGTAAATCGGAGCCGTATCCGTGTTCAATTCATAATTCGTCATATAGTTCAGGAAATGCTCATATCTGGAATCGGAATCGATATGCCTTCCGACAAACCTCGGTTTATGATACACACTCATTTTTCAAGCACCTCTAACTGATTGTCTTCTTCGACGATTTCGTCCAACCTCTCCGGAAAGACAAAATCTCCGCCCACAACACCGTCTTTTCTCAATATGCTCTGCAATGTCTTCGTCTCTACATTGATCTCGGTCATTTCTCCGCCGTAGTAGTCCTTGGAAATATTGGTCATGGCTTCATTGATCAACTCAACCGTTTCCGCAAGCTTGGACTTGGTAACAATGTAGTCCCGGCTGAGCGGAGCCGCCTCGCT
Organism: Bacillota bacterium; assembly: GCA_030529205.1. Taxonomy (GTDB): domain Bacteria; phylum Bacillota; class Clostridia; order Peptostreptococcales; family Acidaminobacteraceae; genus JAUMXJ01. The sequence goes on from JAUMXJ010000081.1 coordinate 3,149, forward strand.
CAATCTCATAAACTTCGTCAAAGTGGACATCAGGATAGGAAGATATTGATCGTAAAGTTTCCTGAGCTTTTCAGAACTCGGATTGTCGAGCTCCATCTTGTGGATGGTTCTCAAAAGTGCGGTTGTCGTATGAAGATTCGCCGTAATCAACTCATCGCTGATTCCTTTGTTGATCGAATCGATGTTCCTGATGTACTCCTGTGCACGACTCAAGGTCTCCGCATTCTTCTTGTTGTCCGCCCCGAAAGACTGACGTTCGGTGCGATTCTTACCCGTCAAAAAGTCCGTAATCTCCGCACATTTCGACGGATGACTCTCCGCCAATGTTCCCACGGTCGCAATCGCTTCCCCGTTAAACCAGAGTTCCAGACTCTCGATGCTCTTGTACATCCCGTCCCGAGGTGCAAGGTAGAGATCGTCTTTGATAATCAGTCTGTCGCCGGAACGAAAGAAATCGCGCAGCGAGACATCCATCTCTTTCATCTCCACATCATTCAAAAAACGGGACAGTTTGAACGACTGTCTTTGTGAGGAGCTCTTTCGGTTCCCCTGTTTGGCGTCCTTATTGCCGATGCCTCCGACCATTTTGACAATTGCAACGATAAAGAAAGCGATCACAAGTAGGGGGGTCAATCCCCATAAAAGACCGCCGAACAGGCCGAAAAACATAGAGGAAATCACTCTTCCGAAGATTGACAGAAGAATCGCCAACATCCCCAATTGGAATACAAATTTTATTAATTTATCCATACTGAAAATTATATCATAAACATATTATTTTTTTAACTTACGCGCCGCATCTTCATCCAACAAAAGCGTCACATTCGGATGCAATCGCAGAATCGAAGCCGGAACCTGAGGTTTGATTTGACCGTGGACCATTTTATACACGGCATCCGCCTTGTTCGCACCGTTTGCGAGGATGATGACCCTTCGCGCCTTCATGATGACTCCCATCCCCACGGTGATGGCGCTCTTCGGAACCTGTTCCATGCTGTCGAAAAATCTGGAATTGTCTTGAATGGTTCGCTCGTCGAGATACGCAATATGTGTCTCCTCCGTAAATGACTCATCCGGCTCATTGAACGCGATATGGCCGTTTCCGCCGATTCCGAGAACCTGGATATCAATCCCTCCCGCTTTTTGAACCGCCTCGTCATACGCGCGGCAATCCACCTCGGGATTCACACCGTCAGTCCACGGAACATGCGTCGCTCCCTTCGGGAAATCCACATGTTTGAAAAAATTCTCGTTCATAAAAGTGTGATAACTCTCCGGATGGTCCATCGGTATTCCGACATATTCATCCAAATTGTAGCTGCTCGCATGTTGAAAACTGATTTCTCCCGCGGCACATGACTCCGCAAGTTTCTGATAAAGTCCGATCGGCGTCGATCCCGTCGCAAGACCGAGAACGATGTGATTGTCTTGTTTCATTTCGTTTTTAATCATCTCCGCAGCCGCTTCCGACATCGCCTGATAATCTTTATATACCTTTATTTCCATTCCTTTCTCCTATCTCCTAATATCTCCGCAACCGTCATTTGAGTTTTAGGGCTTATCCCCTATGCGTATGCGACACGTGATCGATTCCCTGTTCCAAAATCAGATGTACATGGGAGTCGAAAATCGAATAAAAAATCTGTCGTCCGCTTCTCCGATTGATGACCAGGTTTTCCTGTCTGAGAATACGCAATTGATGTGAAATCGTGGGCTGCGGAAGGGACAGTTCATCTGCAATCTCCTGAACGGATTTATCTCCTTTCCCGAGTGCAAACAGAATCCTCAACCTGGTCGGTTCCCCGATTGTCTTAAAAAAAGATGCCATTCGCAGTATCTTGTACTCGTCCATTTCATCCACCTTCCTATGAATTATTCTCTCTCGGGTCTATGCTGCAATCGACAGGATCAATGTGTATGGTAATCTCGACTCCGGTTTCGTCCAAGACCTGTCTTTCCAAAGAATCGATCAACTCATGCGCTTCAAACAATGTCTCCGATCCTCTCATACACACATTGACCGAGCAATATCGTCTGCCCGGACCGTACTCGTGCATTTTCCAGTTATGAACTCGGTGAATGCGCTCATTCGCCGACAGAATGGTCTCCATTTTTTCCAGCATTTGCGCAGTCGGGGATGTTCCGAGCAGAATCCCCACCATATCCTTGGCAATCCGATATCCTGAAAAAATGACATAAAGCGAGAGCAATATACCGCCCAGCACTTCGAATCGATAACCCGTACTCCATTCCAAAAAGAGGCACAGAAGAATCATCAAACCGCTGAAGACGTCATTCTTTGCATCTTGTGCGACCGCGCGATTCACAGCACTGTCGAATTTCCTGTCAATATAGGTATTGTACTTGATAATCCAAACTTTCACAATAACCGCAAGGATCATAAATCCAATTTCCACATATCCGAACAGTCCTCTCTCTCCATAGAACAGGCAGGAAATCGATGTCTTGAGGAGCTCGAATCCGACGACGACGATGAGAAACGAAATCATGAGCGCGGAGATATACTCAGCTCTTCCGTGCCCGTAGGGATGTTCCGCATCCGCTTCCTTTGCACTGATTTTGGCACTGACCGTCGCGACGACGGAAGTCGCGGCATCAAAGAAATTGTTGAT
>JAUMXJ010000082.1:0-276 GCA_030529205.1 Bacillota bacterium
AGCGCGGCGGTCAGGTCTACTATGTCTACAATCGTATCGAGGGAATCGAACGAATTGCCGCGGAGCTGCAGGAGATGATGCCGGATGTCAGTGTGCGAACCGCTCATGGGAGAATGGGTGAGGAGGCGCTGGAAAAAATCATGTTGGATTTCATGGAGGGAAAATTTGATGTCCTGGTGTCCACCACGATTATTGAAACCGGGCTCGATATTTCGAATGTCAATACGATGATTGTGCGGGGAGCGGATATGCTCGGGCTCTCGCAGCTTTATCAGC
>JAUMXJ010000082.1:304-5718 GCA_030529205.1 Bacillota bacterium
TGAGGGGACGCGTCGGCAGAAGTGCCCGCAGAGGGTATTGTTACGCCTTCTTTCAGAAGGGAAAGCAGTTGACGGAAGTGCAGGAGAGAAGGTTGCGGGCGATTCGGGAGTTTACGGACTTGGGCGCGGGGTTCAAGATTGCGATGAAGGATCTTGAAATTCGCGGTGCCGGAAACCTTCTGGGTACTGCGCAGAGCGGGTTTATGGAGAGCATCGGGTACGATATGTTCCTGCGCATTTTGGACGAGACTTTGCGAAAACGAAAAGGGGAACACACGGAAGAGCGTGTGGACACCAGAATCGAACTCAAGCTCAGTGCGTATATCTCGGATGAGTATGTCGGTGATTCTCAGACACGCATCGATATGTACAAGCAAATTTCGGCTCTGGAAGGAAGCGGAGAAGAGTTGCTTCAGACATTTGAAGACAAGTACGGGGCGGCTCCGGTCGCGCTCCGAAATCTGCTCCGCATAGCGGAAATCAAGTATTATTGTGAAATGATGGGGATTGTCCTCGTAAGAGAGACGGCAAACCAAGTGTTTCTGAAGTTTGCCGAAGATCACAAGATGGATTTCTTTAAAATGGGCGCCATGCTGAATGAATGCAAGTTTGTAACCTATGTGACGGGAACGAGTGAGGAGTTGCGCATGGAGAAGCCGGAAGATGCGAATTGGATTGAGGATATTGCACGCAAAATTGAAACAGTCTATAATTATTTGATGTAGTTCTGTAATACTTGTGCGATAGACGCCGTGTTATTATAGGCTCATTGGAATGACGGGGATGCCCGGGGTAGGGTGTCCTCGGAACAGAAAATGAGAAGAAAAAAGAGGAAAGAAAACATGAAAAAAAGCAGCTTAAAGAAAAATAGCGTCAGATTACTGATGTTGATGCTTGTCAGTATCCTGGTTTTTGTCGGATGCGGAAACGGAGGAAAGCAAACGCAGGAACAGAGTTCGACAACGTCATCCGCGGACGCCGGTCATGCGGGAGAGAGCAAGGATTATGTCCTTAAAATCGGAGAAGAAGTGCTCAGCAAAGAAGTCTTCACATTCTTTGTAACGCTTGAAGCGAAGACCACTTTGGATTCCGGAATGGTGAAATCGCTCGATGAAGAGTTCGACGGAAAGAAAGTTTCCGAATTGATTAAAATGGGTGTTGTGGAGAGCTTCAAGTCCCCGCTTGCCATTATGAGTCATATGAAAAAAGAAGGCTTCAAACCGGATGAAAAAAGTTTGGAAGAGCGTTATCAGAAGATTAAGGAAAATACGGCACAGGAAACTTTAAAATATTACAGCGATTTGGGATTCAGTGAAGAAGTGTTCTTCAAAATCTTGAAGGAACAATTGCGCGCAACCGCGTACGAAGAAGAGTTCGTCAAGAGACAGGAGATTATTCTTCGCGGCAGTCCGCAATTCAGAGATATGTTGGCAAATGAAATTGTGCAGGTTAAGGCAAGACATATTCTCGTCGATGATGAGGAAACCGCAAAGAAATTGCTCGAAACCTATAAGAAAGGGGAAAAGACCTTCTCCGAGCTCGCAACCGAGTTTTCAAAGGATTCCGCGAGCGGGGCGAATGGAGGGGACCTCGGATATTTTGGAAAAGGTCTCATGATTCCAAGTTTTGAGGCGGCGGCGTTTGCTCTTGAAATCGGAGCGGTTTCCGAGCCGGTTCAGACGCAACACGGATATCACATCATCTTGAGTGAGGATAAGAGAACCATTGCGAAGATGCAAAAAGACGGCGTGGATCAGATGGAAATCGACAGAGAGACGCAAAGACTGGTTCAATCTCTCCTCGGCGAACCTGTTCGCGCTGAAATTATGAAAATTCAAAAAGGATTGGTTACGGATATCAATACTGAGTTTATTGAAAGCTTCGTCATTCCGTTGACCGGACCTACAGAGCCGAAATAAACGAATACTGGGGAAAGAGGTGAATCATGGAAGCGGGGAAGCAAACGGGCAGACGGGAGAACAGTTTTTTAAAAGGAGCTTTGATTCTGAGCATTGCCGGATTGGTCGTCCGATTTATCGGGGCGTTCTTTCGGATTCCGCTTGCAAATCTTCTGTCCGTCGAAGCGATGAGTTATTACTCCTCCGCTTATCCGATTTTCGCCTTTTTCATCGCGGTTGCGACAACGGGTTTTCCGACGGCGGTCGCGAGATTGATCGCGGAGTACAAGGCGCTCGGAAAGACTTCCACCATTCGGGTCATCTACGACAGTTGTTTGATGCTTATGCTCATCATCTGCGGCATCGGATTTCTGGTGACCTTGCTGTTTGCCGATTCGATTGCGGTCGCCATCGGAAACGAAGGTGCGGCGCTCTCGTTAAAAGTGCTCGCGCCGGGAATTCTGTTCTGCGGACTGCTCAGTGTGTATCGCGGATATTTCCAAGGTTTTCAGTTTATGAACCCGTTTGCGGTTTCCATGGTCGTGGAACAGTTCATCCGGGTGCTTTTCGGTCTTTCTCTTGCCGCAATTCTGGTTTCGGTCGGCGATGAGTGGGCTGCGGCGGGTGCGACGATGGGGGCGACCATCGGTGGATTCGTCGCTTTGGTTTATATTTTTTGGCGGTATCGCAAACTGTCCTCCAAATGGATGCTCTACAATCCGCTCGGAGACAAGATTAATGTAAAATCCAGGACTACCGTTCACGACGATTTGTCGATTATATTTGTCAAAGACAAGCCGACCGATCGCAGAACCATTATCAACAGGACGCTCAGAATAGCCGTTCCGATTACAATCAGCGCCTCCATTATTCCGTTCATCAGCATTATCGATGTCGCCATGGTCGTGAATCGTCTCACGGATATCGGGTTTACGCCGGAGCGTGCGAAAGAGATGTTTACGATGATGTCGGCATATGCCGGCACCCTTCTCAATTTCCCGATGGCGATTATTTCGGGGCTTCAGATATCTGTCGTTCCTGCGGTTACCGCCGTGTTCAGCCTCGGAAAGCCGAAGGAGGTCAGGAAGCTCATCAAGAGTGCACTGAAAGTAAATTCTCTGATTACCCTTCCGTCCTCGGTGGGACTTGCAGTGTTGAGCGTGCCGATTATCCATCTCCTTTATCCGACGCATAATGAATTGGTGGGCAAGACGGGGGAAATTCTGACTACTCTTGCATTTTCCGTATTTTTTCTCGGCGGGTTTCTCGTCAGCACGGGGATTTATCAGGCGATTGAAAAGACTACGGTTCCGGTTCAGAATCTGCTCATCGGTGTCGCTGTGAAAATCGGGCTCACATACATCCTGACGGGTATTTATGAACTGAATATCATCGGAGCCTGCATCGCATCGGTGACATGCTACTTTGTAGCTTGGCTTCTGAATATGTTGCGCCTTCGCGTGTACACGGATGTCGACTATGATTTGCCGAACACCTATGTGAAGCCGTTGGTTGCGTCCGTCTTGATGGGAATTGTGTGTATGCTGGTATACCATGGAGTGTATTTGGTGATTCCGCGAAACAGCATTTCGACTCTTGTCGCGATTATGGCGGGAATGGCGGTGTATCTGTTCCTGATTTTGGTGCTCCGCGTTTTGAGAAAGGATGATTATGAACTCCTGCCTGCCGGATCCAAAATCAAAGCGATTGAGCAGAGACTTTTTAAGAATCGCGCTGCGAAATAGGCGAGACACAAAAATTTTTTAAAGATTTGTTTATAATTGCATAGGATGAAAAACCCAGCAATTTGAACGGTGACAAGATTCGCTCCGCGTGAGTGCCATCCAACAACTGCACATGAGAATGAAAAAAATTTAGAAAACACTTGTAAAGTTTGGAAAATGAACATATACTATAGTTACCAAATTTCAGGAGGTACATCGTGAATAAAGCTGAACTTATTGCCGGAATGGCAAATGAATCAGGTCTAACAAAGAAAGATGCTGAAAAAGCGCTCAACGCTTTCATCGCTTGCGTAGGCAATGCACTTACTGCAGGTGAAAAAGTTCAACTAGTTAGCTTCGGAACATTCGAAGTCAGAGAGAGAAAAGCTAGACAGGGAAGAAATCCTAAAGACCCTTCTAAGACTATTCAAATCCCTGCTTCAAAAGCTCCTGTATTTAAAGCAGGTAAAGCACTGAAAGAGTCGGTAAATGTTACAGCGAAAAAGAAGGTTTCTAAGAAGAAGTAGTCTTTAGAAATCGAAGGCGGGCACAGTACTCTCGTACTGTGCTTATTGTTTCTTTACGAGGATTGTGTACAATCTGAATATGAGAATTGACAAGTTTTTAAAAGTATCAAGGATTATTAAGAGACGAACGGTAGCTAAAGATTTATGTGACGGCGGTAAGGTTGAAATCAATGACAAGATCGCGAAAGCGGGTGACAGTGTCAAGGTGGATGATCGGATTACCGTCACTTTTGGTGAGAAAAAACTGAAAGTCAAGGTAATCGGAGTAGATGAGAGAAAGAAGCCGGAAGAATTATACGAGGTGGGTTAATTGAATTTTTTGAAAAAGTACATGCCGATGGTCGTAATACTCGGGTTGATCGGAATATTCTATGCTTATAATATCGGCCGAGATAAGGACATGATTGCGAAGATGAAAATGCGCGAGGCGGAAATCAAGAAGGAAATTTCCTCATTGCGCCTGGAGCTCAACCGCTTGGAAGACTACTACGAAATGTCGAAAACCAAGGAGTTTGTTGAGCGCATGGCGCGTGAAAAATTGGGTATGGTAAAGAAAAATGAAGTCATCTACTACATCAAGTACAATAAAAACCTCCCTGAAGGTGTAGAAAATGAACAGTAAAAAGTATGCTTGTATAGATATCGGGACGAATTCTATTCGACTTCTGATTGCGGAAGTCGAGAACGGGCGACTTATATCCAGGACAAAAAAATTGAAGATGACACGATTGGGACATGGCGTTGCAGAGACGAAAATGTTGGATCCGCACAGGATGATTGACTCTCTGAACGCCATTGACGCGTTTCATCACGAAGCGATTCTGAGCGGCTGTGCCGCCACTTTTATTTATGCGACTTCGGCGGTTCGGGATGCATACAACGGAATCGACTTTCGCCAAATGGTTTACAATAAGACGGAGCTCGAGTTCGATATTATATCCGGAACGCAGGAAGCGAAACTCGGTTTTTACGGCAGCCGCAGCGGCTGTAATGCGACGGGCAATCACATGGTGATGGACATCGGCGGAGGTTCCACAGAGTATATATACGGTTCGGAAAGAGGGATGATCGATGCAATCAGCATTGACATCGGCGGTGTGCGACTGACGGGCAACTATATTACGACGGATCCCGTTTCCGAAGCGGAATTGGAGCAGGTGAGAGAGCATATCCGAACACAGCTCAGGACGGTGAAAATCCTGTTTGAAAATTACGAGGTCGGCAGCATTGTGGGAATCGGGGGGACAGTGACGGCGTTTGCTTCG
>JAUMXJ010000083.1 GCA_030529205.1 Bacillota bacterium
AGAGACACGGCAAACCACACCTTGTATCGGGAAAGGAACCCGATGTTTTTTGTCTTTTGTATCTTACTGCCGTAAAGTGCCGGAGATTTTACAAAACCGACCGACAAATCGAGAAGATAATGCGTAATCACCACCGCCGTAATCATCGATGCCACGATACCGAGCATCAATGTAACCGCAAAGCCTTTAATCGGACCGTCTCCGAAATAGAAGAGCACAAGTGCGGCAATGAAGGTGGTTGTATTGGAGTCGACAACCGTCGACATGGCGCGCTTGAATCCCGCGCTGATTGATGCGCGAATGGATTTCTGATTGGCGAGCTCTTCTTTGATTCTTTCAAATATGATGACATTCGCATCGACCGCCATACCGAATGAAATGACGATACCTGCAATTCCAGGAAGAGTCAGGGTGGCATCGAACATCAACATACCGTAAATGATGATGAGGGCGTAGATTGAAAGCGTTACAGCCGCAATCAGCCCGGGATATTTATAAGTGAGCAGCATGAAAACGGCAACTGCAATCAGACCGACCAGAGCCGCCTTGACAGCGGAATTGAATGCATCGAGTCCGAGAGTCGGCCCCACTTCTGAAATGTATGCCTCTTCGAGCACAACCGGAAGCGCTCCTCCCCTAATCAGGAGAGCGAGATTGTTTGCCGTTTCGATTGTGAAACTGCCGTCGATAATTCCCTTTCCGTCCGGAACAACACTGCTGACAACAGGAGCGGAGACGACTTCACCGTCCAGCACGATTGCAATCTGGACTTGTCTTCCGTTTGCCGCTTCGAGTTCTTTTGCCTTCTGAGTCGCATTTTTGAACAATTCGGCACCTACACCGTCAAAACTGAGTCCTACCGCGGGATTCCCGTATGCATTTTGCGAAAGATAAGCATCCGCAATATTCTCACCGGTCATCACCGACTCGTATTCAAAATCAGTTTTCTTCATTCCCGTTCCCGCAAATGAGCCGGGTTTTACCAGAAGAAACTCAAGCTGAGCGGTCTTACCGATAAGCTTCACCGCTTCCGTTGCATTGTCGACGCCCGGAAGCTCGATTCTTATGCGATTTTCTCCTTGTTTTGTGATCACGGGCTCGGTCAATCCCAATTGATTGATTCTTCTGCTTAGGATGTTGATGGTCTGGTTGACCGCAGCTTCCATATTTCCATCCGTCTTCGCCTCGTACACCACAACAACCCCGCCCTTGATGTCAAGGCCGAGCTTCAGCTGATCTCGCACACTGCGCATTTCGAAATTGCCGATTTTAATGCCTTGAAACGACACAAAATAAGCACATGCAGTGAGCACGATAATCAAAAAGAAAATAAAAATATTTTTCTTTTTCATGTTTCCTCCAGATACATTAAATTATTCCTTGCACATTGATACATTATACGCTAAATTCAATCATTTTGGTCATAAAAATGACAAATGCAAGTCGACGCCTCAACCTCGAAGAAGCTCGGCTTTTCGAAAACAATGTCTTGAAGCCTCTATTTCTATTCCGCTTCCAATTCTTCGAGTTTTCTTTTTCCGTAAAGATAAATGCCGCACTCGATACGCTTTTTCTCCATCTTGCACCCCATTCGATACGGAACCATAATGTCGGCGTTCATATTGTACGCATTGGCGTGACAGCCTCCCGAGCAGTAGTACTTCGCCCAACAGCTCTTGCACTCCTCTTTTTCGAGAGCACTCGCCTTCCCGAACTTCTCGACCTTTTCGAGCATTTCCGGTGAAATGCCGTTGAAGACATCTCCGAGTTTAAACTCATCATTTCCGACAAACTGATGACAAGGATAAATATCTCCTGTCGGTGTGACGGCAAGATAATCCAACCCCGCACCGCAACCGGAAATCCGTTTGATCATGCACGGTCCTTGGTCGAAATTGACATTGAAGTGAAAAAAATTGTAATCTCTGCGGTTTGCAAGGTCTTCCGCAAGCGCTTCGTACTGAGCGAAAATTTCTTCGAGCTGATTCTCTCTCAGTGCGTACGGCTTGCTCGGCTCCGTCACAACAGGTTCGACGGAAATATTCTCAAAACCGAGCCCCGCCATGTGCTTGACATCTTCAAAGAAGTCGGCATTGTCCGCGGTGAACGTTCCTCGCAAGTAGTACATTTTATCGCCGCGTTTTTCGATGAGCCTTTTAAACTTCGGAATAATCAGATCATGTGTGCCTCCTCCGCCCGGAAGCGGTCTCATGCTGTCATTGATCTCTTTTCGTCCGTCCAGACTCATCACGACATTGTCCATATGTTCATTGATATAATCGATTTTCTCGTCATCCAGGAGAAGACCGTTTGTCGTTATCGTAAACCTGAAATGCTTGTTGTGCTTGACTTCGAGCTCCCTTCCGTATGCGACAAGCTGCTTGACCACACCGAAGTTCATCAGCGGTTCTCCTCCGAAAAAATCCACTTCCAGATTTCTTCTGCCTTCCGACCCCTTTACCAAAAAGTCGAACGCCGCTTTCCCCACTTCAAACGGCATTAAATGCCTTGCTCCTTCATATTCCCCTTGCGAGGCAAAACAGTACTTACAACGCATGTTGCAGTCATGTGCCACGTTCAGGCACAAAGCCTTCACCGTGCGCTTGAAATCGGGTGCGACAGAAAACAATTGCTTCGCGTACAGAAGTTCATTTTCAATCAATTCATCGATTTCCGAAATTGCCTCTTTGATTTCTTTTTCTTCATACTTGTCCAATAATCGTTTCACGGTATCGACCGCCGACTGCGCCGGATAGTAGTCGAGTGCATCGAATACGATTTCCTCCACCATGTGTATGGCTCCGCTGTCGACGTCGAGGACAAAGTACAGTCCGCCTTGCGCGAACTTATGTATCATACTGCCTCCGCTTCTAAAAAAGCATCCCTTAAAGGGACGCTTCGTTATTTTTGAATGTTCTCACAAGTCTGGTTTCCGACTGTGCAGGATGTCTTACAAGCCGACTGACACGATGTCTGACACTCTCCGCAGCCTGTGTGCACTCCCGTTCTCATTCTTTTGAAAATGGTCTTGATTTTCTTCATTGTATCCTCCCTCCTCTTGTTTATTCCATAGAAGAACCTGTTTCTCTCTTTGAGGTCGAGCTCACAGCCCATTTTTTGATTCTGAGCCTTGTGCCTTCACACTCAAAAATATATTCATCTTCAAGAATTTCAACAATAGTACCGGTATAACCGCCGATGGTGATCAGCGTATCTCCAACAGAAATCGCTTTGTGCATTTCCTGAACCTGTTTGCTTCTCTTTTTCTGCGAGAAGATAGAAAGAGCCATCATTGCGATCAACGCAATCGGCAATACCCAAAAAATTCCGTCGCCCATAAATACCCCCTAAACTAGGTCATTATATCACAGCTTTCCTGCGACACGCAAGCCGACGGATGCACGATGATGCAGCCGCCGACTGCAAAACAATTCTCTAAATCATCATATTGGTGTAGAGAAGCACAAACGGCCATGCGATTAAAATGGACAGTGCGACACGCTCAAACCATATAATGAGATAATCGGTGAACTTAATCGGTATGTCCGTTCCCATCATACAAGGAATCGAAGCGGAGAAAAACAGAATTTCGGAAACGCAGGTAATCGCGACGACCAACCTTGTCGCAACCGCCGCTTCCGCAACAATCGGAGCCGGCAGGAACATTTCCGCTATGCTGGTCGCAAGGGCTTTCCCCGCAAGAACCGGTTCAGGAAGTCCGATTATCCATGTAAACGGAGTGAATGCGTATCCGATAATATCGAACACCGGTGTATACTTCGCAATAATCAGTCCGAGTCCGCCGATCGCCATAAGTGAAGGGGCGATGCCGATTGCGAGCTTGACTCCGTCGATCAGATTGTTCTTCACGCTTTCGAAAAGTGTCGGTGCAGTCCTACAGACATTCATCGCCTCTGAAAACGCCACTTTGAATTTGTTATGCGGAACATCTTTTTCCACATCCCCGGCTTTTCCCTCGATATAAAGCTCCGGTTTGGCGGAAAGCGGATAAATGCGCGCGGTAATCGCGGTGACGACGAAGGTGACGATGACGGTCGTCCAGAAATAGAAATTCCAATGCTCCATAAAGCCGAGTGTCTTTGCCACAATAATCATAAATGTTGCGGACACGGTGGAAAACCCTGTCGCGATAATAGCAGCTTCACGAGCGGTATACTTGCCTTCCTTGTAGACTTTATTGGTAATGAGCAATGCGACGGAATAGCTTCCCACGAAAGATGCGACCGCATCGATAGCACTTCTTCCGGGCGTTCTCCAAAGAGGTTTCATAATCGGTCTCATAAATACACCGACGAATTCCATCAGTCCGTACCCGATGATAAATGCGAGGAATACGGAGCCCACCGGAACAATGGTTGTCACCGGAACGACGATTTTCCCGTAAATGAACGGGAGCATTCCCTTTTCAAGCAATTCTGCCGGCCCGAATTGGAACACCGTCATGAAAGCAAACGGAATTGCCAGAATATTGATGACGGAGAACACCATTTTGACCTTGGATTTTTTCCAAGATCCTGTAAAAAACGGAAACACCACGCCGATACAGCAGAGCAGCAAACCCCAGAACTTGGCATAGTGCGGAATTTGCTGAATCCATCCCACAATGTGGTCCAGCGGAATGGTCTTCTTCCCGATTTGGATCGGGATAAAGAACATAAAAATTCCAATCAAGCTGAAAACGATAAATTTGGCCAGATTCATCGAATCATAACCTTGCGACATTTTGGACTTGTTTTCGCTCATTCTCTTCTCCTTCTCATTTAAAAATTAGTTGCAATGCCGTAATAAAAAAGACATATAACCACTTTAAGTGTAGTATATGCCTTCTTTTCTGTCAATCATATGCATAAAAATTCTTATATATTACTCATTCCATTCCAAAGTCCGTTTGACCCGGATTTCCGCCGGATATCTTCGAGAATCTGCTCAAGTCGGTCAAGCGGAAGCGCTCCCGAAACCTTGTATGTCCCGTCAATCACCAGAGTCGGAACGGAATGCACTCCGTACTCCGCCGCGCGTTTGATATCGGCGCGCACCGCCCTCTCGGTCTCGCTATCGTAAAACTTTTCTTCCCAGCTCTTTACATCGACTCCCGTCTCCCGAACCGCTTCCTTCAGCACCGAAAAATCTTCTATATCTTGGTTTTCTACAAATAGTTTACACTGAATTCGATCAAAAGCATCCCAATAAGCGGATTCTCCTCCCAGCATCCCCGCCGCTTTTGCCGCAATCAGGGGAGCTTTTGACAGCGGAAAGTCAAAATTTGCGGATGCCATTCCCTCGATATTGAAGCGATGTGCATCGTCATTCCGATTCGCCTGCTCCCAGTGCGACAGCACCTCTTTCTTTACGGCTTTTCGGCTTCCGAACATGCGGATAAAATCCTCCTCCTCCCATCCGAGAGCAAAAGAACGATGCGTGATTTCGATGTCGGAGTGTCTCGATGCAAGGGTCCTCATACGTGCAGACATCGGAAAACAAAAGCTGCATATCACATCATGAAAAAACTCGATTCTTAGCATATCTCTCCCTATTTCAACTCCTTATTTCCACTCCGGGTTCAATTCAGGATTCAAACCCGGTTCGATTCGGTGCGGGACACGCCCTCCATCCCGGCTGATGAACACATCTC
>JAUMXJ010000084.1:0-773 GCA_030529205.1 Bacillota bacterium
ATATTGATATGGACGCGATATTGATATGGACGGATGTCGGTCGATTGCCGAGACATCCGTCGAAAAGCGTACCGGCGATATGAACCGCTGTGCATCGGAATTGTTGTCTATTCATCCGCCCTATTGTATAATCGGAGATGGAGGAAATATGGATAAAAAAGCTTTTGCACAGGATTTAATTCAATTTATCGATAATAGTCCGACTGCATTTCACGCGGTCGAAGAAATGGTAAAACGTCTTGAAAAAGCGGGATTTAAACGCCTTGACGAGACAAAAAAATGGAAACTCCAAAAAGGAAAAGGCTATTTTACAACACGAAACGACAGTGCGATTATTGCGTTCATTATGGGAGATAAAGGGGAAGGATACCGCATCATCGGTTCTCACTCCGACAGCCCGACATTTAAAATCAAGCCGAATCCGGAAATAAAAGTGGAAAAACACTATGTCACTCTCAATACGGAAAAATACGGCGGAGCCATACTCTCAACATGGCTCGACAGACCGCTCTCCGTCGCGGGAAGAGTGATGCTCAAGAGCAAGAACCCGATGAATCCGACAACCAAGCTGGTCAAAGTGGACAAAGATCTTTTGGTGATTCCGAATGTCGCCATTCACATGAACAGAGAAGTGAACGAAGGGATGAAATTCAACGCACAGGTGGATACTCTCCCGCTTATGACAATGGGAATCGGAGAAAATGCACAGCATGATATGCTCAAGGATGTCGTTGCGAAATCCGCAGGCGTCAAAAAAGAAGATATTATGGGCA
>JAUMXJ010000084.1:783-5631 GCA_030529205.1 Bacillota bacterium
TGGATTTGTACCTGTACGACAGGGCGGGCGGTTGCTTCGTCGGTCTGAACGACGAATTTATCAGCTGCGGACGCCTTGACAATCTCTCCATGGCACATGTCTCCATCGAAGCGCTGATTAAAACCTATCTGGACGGCGGAAAGAAAAACGCAAAGGAAACCGCCATGGTCATCGTCAATGACAACGAAGAAGTGGGAAGCGGTTCTAAACAGGGAGCGGACAGTCCGTACCTCAGAAACCTGATGAGAAGAATCTGCTATGCGGAAGTAAAGGGCTCCCCGGAAAGCGATATTGCGGAGGAGGAACTCTACCTGATTTCTTTGGCGAAATCCTTCATCATTTCAGCCGATCTCGCACATGCGGTCCATCCGAACCATCCGGAGCATCATGATCCGACCAATCGTCCGTTGATGGGAAAAGGAATTGTCATCAAACATTCCGCCAATATGAGATATACCACCGATGCGGACAGCGCCGCGGTGTTTAGGCAGCTTTGCAATCTCGCGTCCGAGCCGTATCAGGAGTTTGTCAATCGATCGGACAAGGCGGGCGGTTCCACAATCGGACCAATCACCAGCTCACACATCGACATCCGCGGTCTCGATATCGGAAGTCCGATTCTCGGAATGCACAGTGTACGCGAACTCGGAAGTGTGGATGATCATTTCGGACTGTTCAAAATTTTGAAGGAATTCTACAAGTATTAGAAATATTGACCCCGCTGAGAGTGCTCCCTGCGACGGAATCGAAAAGACCGCCCGGAATCGAGCGGTCTTCTTATTTTCGAACTTTTTTTGCTGCGCGCTACTCTTTGCGCTACTCTTCGCTCACGGGGCGTTTTTCGCGCGAAGCGGACTCAATCCGCTTCTCCAAAATATAGGGCGGTCTTCCCTTGACCTCCTCGTAAATCTTCGCCACATAAATACCGATTAAACCGAGACAAATCAGGACACAGGAGCCGATAATCAACTGCAGCAGAATCACCGTGGAAAACCCGCTGATGGCATGTCCCGTAAAAAAATTCACCAGGGTATGAATCCCGAGAAGCATTGCGAACCCCAAAAAGACGGTGCCTATGTAAATGGTCAACATCAGGGGTTTGGAAGAGTATCCCACGATGGCGCCGATTGCCAGCCTGACGAGCTTTCCAAAAGAAAAGGACGTCTTTCCCGCTCTTCTTTCTTCGACATCAAAATGATAATCTACACACGAAAAGCCGACCCAATCGATAAATCCCCGGAAAAATCCTCCCTGTTCCCCGAACTTTCTGATTTCTTCCGCCACTTTTTTGGAAAAAACCTTAAAGTCGGACGTTCCGCGCATATCCACTCCCGAGAGCGAGTGCATCAAGCCGTAGAAGGAGCGTGCAAAGAATTTATAGACCAACCCTTCCTTGCCGCGCGACGCTTTCTTACCGTTTACAATATCCACCTGCTTCTCTTTCATCAATGCGATCATCGGGGCAATATGCCTCGGAGGATGCTGAAGATCCGAGTCCATGACCACATAGTAGTCCGCGTCGATGGAGGAAAGACCGGCGCGTATCGCCATTTCTTTCCCGAAGTTGCGACTGAACTTCACCGCCTCGATGTTCTCATATTCCTCCGCAATCCGGCAAAGTTCGTCCCATGTTCCGTCTTTGGAACCGTCGTCCACGAACAGAAAATGGGCTTCAATTCCGTCGGAGATCATTTGCGCCCTGATTTCTTTGAAGTGTTCGTGTATGGCTCCTTCCTCGTTATAAACCGGCAAAATTACCGCTATTTTATTATCCATATGATTCCTTATTGCCCTTCATTTTTCTGTGCGCTTGACTCGGGGTGAACGAGATTCTCCTGCTCTTCCGCTTGCGTTGAAGAAGGAAAATCTGTTTTCGATAAGCGCGATTCGGAAGAAGACTTCGAAGGAGTTTCCGCGGATGATTCCGTAGATGATTCCGCGGATGATTCGGAGGAATTTTCGGATGGAATGTCCGATGCATTTTCGCCGCCCCGTTCAGTGTCCGAAGCCTTTTTTTTCGGCGTATATCCGATGCTGAGCTTGCTGCCGAAGACCACAATGATGATGACGGACAACAGCGCAAACCCGCTGATCATCAGTCCGCCACGCAACCCTTCCGGAAAATAGCTGAGTTCGATGCGGTTGAGACCCTTGTTCACAGGAACGAGAATCATCGCATTTTTCAAGCCGGTGACGGAGACCAGGGTTCCGTTGACCTTTGCACTCCATCCGCGTTCATACGGAATGCTGATGAAGGCATATCCCTTTTCGGGAGCGGTGATTTTTCCTTCAATTCTTCTGTCCTCGAATTTGATGATTTCGAAAGGATGTGCGTTGATGCGGTGAAACGCCTCTTCGAAAGCGTCAAATTCAGCCTTTACGATGACAAGATCGAAGTTTTTCTGATACCCCTTGTCCAGCTCGAGTTCGATGTCTACACTGCCGCCCGCCTTCATCTTGCCCGTCGGCACGATGACACCGCGTCGAACTTCGTAGTTCTCTTTGCGAACGGTCGCCGTTCTGTCGTTTCTGATCTTGTACACGCCGTTTCCGGTTCCCGGGGAATAACAGTAGATGTAGTAATCCCCGTCTTCCGCAAATGTGTGACTGATAAATGCCTTGGCGTTCTTGCCGGAATCCTTCAGCGTGAAACTGTACTGCCCCTCGCTGAGCACCCTGCCGTCCGCATTGTCATAACGCACATTCGGTGCCACCTGATGGTATATGTCTACGGTCTCGCCCGACATACGCGAATAAAGACTTTCCTGAACTTTGAACGGATTGAACGAACCGTCTTCATATGTAGCCACTTCCGCGGGCACATAGAATCCGAGCGGAAGGACATAGTCGTTTCTCAGCAGCCGTATCGGTTCTACCGGCTCTTTCTCCGTCCCCCTGTTCCAACTGCCCATCTCGGTATATCCTGTAAACTCTGCGCCCCAGAGCTCATTTCTTCCGATGAAATACTTGATATTGAACAGAGAGTCGAGAATCGGTGAAGACATCGGAAGCGAGTAACGGTTTGACGCTCCGTCGCCCATTGCGCCGAGTTTTCTGACAAATCTGGTGACATTCGAGTTGAGCGTGGACGAAAATACCGACGCCCCACGGTATCCGTAGAGTGACGCATCGTTTGTGGTATACAGCCGTGCCATTTCCGTCCTGTAATGTCCCTTGTCGATTCTTCGCATTTCGGCTAATGCGGCATTGACATTCTGTTCATAGAGCCTGTATGTGGAACGCTTTGAAAAACCGGTGGTCGCCACCCCGTAGATCGCCGTTCCGAGCGATTCGAGCGCCACCAAAATCGCCAGCGAAAGCGCAAAGGCGCTTCTCTTCGTCTTCCCTTCCAAATACTTGGTGAGCACGACGCCGAAGCACACCAGGGTAAGGATGGTGATCAACACAACGTAGACATGCACCTGTCTCTCTTCGACATAGAGCAGGTAACAAATCATAACCCCCATGAACGTCAGGATGTCTCTCGGTTTAAAATCCTCCAGATCATGGAATGCGCGGTAACCGAGCGTAATGATGAAGAAGGAAAAGACAAAGGAGAATCGGAACGGGATTCCGTTCGGAAAATGGAATCCGTGCCAGATGAAATTGAAAATATTCGTCGTAAATCCGAGCATCAGAAAGAGAATCATGCCGAGCCCGGCGATTTTTTCGGAGAGTTTGACCGTTCTTGATTTGAAGTAGAGATAGAGCATGTAAAGGCTGAGCGTTCCGGATGCGATATTCGGAAGACCGCCCTTGACTTCGACGATTTCCGGTTTGACTCCGGTGAGCAGGCGATGAAAGACCGACATAAAATCGCGTTCGAATTTGAGTGTTTTCGGAAAGGAAATTTTTGCGGAACTCGCCAGGCTCATGCCGCTTGCGGTCGGAATGAGAACAAATGCCGACAGCGCAACCCCCAGAACGGAATAGAACAGGATATAGAACGACTGCGACAGAAAGTTCACCATGTCGTAAGGCTTGTAATGCGTAAAGCAGAGATAAATATAGTAAAATGCGACAAACAGGCAGATCATAAAGGCGATATAGTAGTTCGCGATAATCGCCAGTGCCAGCGTGATAATGTACAGTGCTTCGTTTTCGCCGCGAAGGACTTTATGCATCCCCATAATAATCAGAGGAAGCAGCGCCGCACTGTCCAGCCACATAATGCACCAGTAGTAACCCATAAAAAACGCGGAAAATGCGTACATTAAGCCGAATATCATAACGGTGATATTCTTTTTCCCGTACAGATAGTGAAGCAAAATCGCCATGAATGTGGCGGCAAAGGCGATCTTCATCACCGTTGTAACGAGCATAAACTCCCGAATCAGCGAATGCGGAACGAATATCGACAGGAGGTTCAGCGGGCTGTTCGTGTAATACGAGCCGAGAAGCATGAAATTGACGCCCAGGCCGATATTGTGATTGTAGAGAAGTGAGCCTCCGGTCTGGAGTTTCTGATGATACTCCATCAAAAACGGGTAGTACTGATGCCAGGCATCGATGACAAGAATCTGCTTGTCTCCGAACGGATACATCCCGTTGACCGCAAACGCCGAAAACATAATGACAAATGCCACGGCAAAGGTGATAAAAAATATCAAATTTCTACGAAAAAAAGCCTTCATCACGCCTCCAAATCGGTTCTACCCGACCATTTCAATGATTCTTCCCTATTATAATACAAAATTTACAATCCGCCAAAGCGGAATCCCACAAATCCGCTTTTCGGATTTTCTCTCATCGGAATCGAAACAAAAAACCTCGGCATGCGGTGGCATGTTCGAGGTTTGCGGTTTGTATCTGCAGAATTTCTT
This sequence comes from Bacillota bacterium, assembly GCA_030529205.1. Lineage (GTDB taxonomy): Bacteria > Bacillota > Clostridia > Peptostreptococcales > Acidaminobacteraceae > JAUMXJ01. Next base: position 5,607 of record JAUMXJ010000084.1, read on the forward strand.
TCAACAAACGGTTTTCGATTATTCC
>JAUMXJ010000085.1 GCA_030529205.1 Bacillota bacterium
AAATCATGGCACAGCGATCCGCAATGTCCGCACAAAACTCCGTATCATGACCGGTCATCAGGATGGACTTTCCTCTTTTTTTCAGTTCACGCAGAATCTCCGAAAATTCCTTCTTGAAACCGGCATCCAATCCCTTCGTCGGTTCATCCAGCAAGAGAATGTCGGGCTCGTAGAGCAAAATCTTTGCAAGAGCCGCTTTGTGCTGTTCTCCGCCGGAAAGATCATAGGGATGCCTGTCCCATAGATCCTCTATTCCCAAGAACTTGGCAATCTCTTCCGGTTTTTGATTCTTGGAGTTCGAGTATTTCAAGGTGTCATACAAATCTTCCCGCACCGTCTTCTTCAAAAAAAGCAGCTCCGGATTTTGCGGCATGTACCCGATTTTTCCGTCCGTCACAACCGATCCGCGATGAGGTTTGTATATCCCCGCCAGAATTTTCAGTATCGTACTCTTTCCTACCCCGTTTCCGCCCATCAAGACCAGAATCTCCCCCTTTCCGAGCGAAAGCTGAAACTCTTTTAATGTATCCCTTCCTTCTTCTTTATATCGATACCAAATATTATTTGCATGGACTGCCGGATGATCGTCCGGACATCGGGCTGCGGACTCATGCGTCCACGTACGCACACACGAACGTTGTTCCTGCGATTCACAAACATCACCGAGCCACTGTCTCCCGTCTTTGACGGTGAGCGGTACATGTGCTGATTTCCCGTCGCAATCGCTCCAAATCCGAAAGGGCGCCGGCATGGCGTGCAGAAGCGGATGCCTCATATGATGAAGCGAAACGGCAATCTCTTCCGGACTGCCGGACATGAGAATCTTCCCGTCTTCCATCACGACCACCTTGCTCGCGTACGAAAGGACATCATCCGGACGGTGTTCCGTCATGACAATGGTGGTTCCCAATTCTCGATTGATTTTGACCAATGTCTGCAGAAAATCCGATGCGGCGATGGGATCCAAAAAACTTGTCGGCTCATCGAGTACCAATACCTTCGGCTTCATCACCAGGGCGGATGCGAGATTGAGTTTCTGCATCTGTCCTCCGGAGAGCTCGTTCGTCTTCTTGTGATACCAGGATTCTATGCCGAAGAAGGACGCCACTTCCGCGACCCGTCTGCGAATTTCCTGATTTGGAATCCCCAGACTCTCGAGGCCGAACGCGAGTTCATGCCAGACTTTGTCCGTCACCACCTGATTTTCCGGGTTTTGCTGAACATACCCGACATAGCCCGCTTCGATGCGACCGTCTCTCGCATCGAATCCATAATGAATTTCTCCTGCAGACACTCCGTACGGAGCAAGAGAAGGCTTTAAATGCCGAAGAAGCGTGGTTTTCCCGCTCCCGGATACACCGCACAGCAGGACAAAGTCCCCTTCACGAACCTCGAGGTTGATGTTCTCCAGGGTCTGTTTCTCATTCTTCGGATAGCGAAATCCGAAATGTTCAAGTTGATAAATCAATGTTTCCTTCGCCATGCTCTCTCCTCAAAATAATGGATCATAATCGGCATAAAACACAGCGCCGTATATATGACCATGGCATACGCTGTGACCGGCATCATCCCGACCGTCCTGATCGTCGGAAAGTACCTCCAGGAAAAGCCACCCGACGCGATAACAAAAATCAGTACAAAGGCGGAATACAGACAAAAGCCCAACACCCATTTGTCTCTCCGATGGTACTCAAAAATCGAGTACGCCGTCCGCTTCGGCAGTCCATACCCTCTGCTTTTCATACTGTCCGCCGTATCCACGGCGTTTTCAAGCGCCCATGTCGTCACGATGGAAACCGTTTTCACCGCTTGCGCCGCTGTTCGAAATATCAAAACAATCCGACCGAAAAATCTTGAAAAGGTACCTGAAGAAGTTTCGGAATTTTTTTCATGTTGAAGCATCACGGCATTGGCTTCTCTGACCTCGATGTATTTTCTTTTATACAGCGGAACAAAGCGAAGTGTCATCGAGAGAATCAGGGACATGGCAGGAAGTACGCGACCGAAGAGATAGACCCATTTATCCGATGTCATGACCTCCGCATAACACATCACCCATATGATCAGCGAGACAATACTCAAAACCGACCCGAGTGCGGCATAGATGCTTTCCTCAGTGACCGGATTGCCGTCGTGCAGGTAGAACAGAATGGTAACTCCCTCGTGATGAAAGAACACATTGATGGCGACGGCGAATGCGGACAGAGGAAGCAAAAAAAGAAACAATCCGCACAGCTCCCGTCCCCCCTTGAGGCTCAAAAAATAAGAGACGGCAGCACAAAACGAAACCCCTTGTACTAAGGGGTGTGAGACAAGTGCAGCCACTGAAAAAATCAGCAGGAAATACACGAAATTGACCATCGGATGAAACTCCGAAAATGCATTTCTCTTCAAACGGGTTCCTCTCTTATCACCACTCATATCCAATACCTAAGACGATTGCAAATCGATTACTGCTTCTTCCCACCTGCATCGGAACCGTCGACACGCTCATCAGCACCGACATCTCTTCCGAGCTCGCAGGTATAAACCCATTCGACAACATCTCCTTCCTTCAGTTGATACCGACTGCAGCCGTAGTTGGGAAACCAGCCGTTTACCCTGTACATCCATCCCGAAAGTTCGCCGCAGTCGAATTCGTACAGATTTCCAATCCCCTCTATGTAGGCACTGTTGTAAAGCGGGGTGTCGACAAACTCCATGTGAATGTTATTCTGTTTACAGGTTTTCTGAAGCAAACCGAAGACATTCTCCCCCTCGCGCACGGTCACTTCGTGCGGCTTCAAAATCCACCCGTCACGCGGTACAAGCTCTTTTTTTTCAGGATCCAGCCAGTCCTCGTGTTCCAAAATGGATGCGCAGGATATGGAAATGGTACACCGGAACGTCCCGCTTCCAAGTTCCGCATCTTCGGGATTTACCGGTACAGGCTTCCCATCCGGCACCGAACCGGTTTGAAATTCATCCAAACCGGTCTCCGGATCCAAAACCATTCCTTGTTTGATGGAGTATTCCCGATCTCCGGTCGACACGACATCCTGTCCCCCCGTCGTGCCGGCACGCTCCGCCTCGTCGACGTGAGAGACATTCCAACCTCTGAGTCCGGGGGCGTTTCCGCCATACCAGAACGCAAAAAGCAACAGCAGTGTCACTGCCGCAACCGGCATCAACCTTCCGAAGATTTTTTTTCGTTTCATAAGCCCACCAATCCTGATGTCGCCCGAATCCTACGGTTTCCGAATCAGTTCGGCAACGCGTAAGAGGTTGTAAAGCATCCGGGCAATCTCCGCTCTCAACACATATCTTGACGGTTCCATGTTCGGTTCGTCAGAATCCAGAATTTGATTGGCATAGCAAAACGCAAGCCCCTCCTGCGCCCTAGGTGAGACATCCGTGTGATCCCCGAACCGCGTGATGATTTTGCGAACTTCCGCAATGGTCATCGGTCGATTCAGGCCGCAGAGGTGTGCCGCTCTCATCACCAGGGTGGCAGCCTGTTCTCGCGTAATCAGATCCGTCGGGCGAAAGGTCACGGCATCAATGCCGTACACCAATTTATAATGGTAAGCGGCACCTACATAGTCGGCATACCAAGCGTTTGCGGGAACATCATCGAAAGTGGCGTTTTTCTTCGGAAGCAGGCCCAACGCTCTCACGACAACGGTCGCAAACTCCGCACGTGTCATCTCTTTATCGGGACTGAACTTTCCGTCGCCGGTTCCGCTGATAATATTGCGTGCAGCCAAGGCGTGAACGGCGTCCCTGTCTCGATGCGACTTCATATCGGAGAACGAGATTTTGTCATTGATAATCGGGAGAAATCTGACGTCGGGATGCGTTTTACCGAGCTTCCATTCCGTTTGTAGCGGGGATGCGACGTCGCTCATTCGATACAGGGAATTTTTCCCCTGTCGTGCTCTCCATACCGCCGCGAGTGTATAGTACCCCTGCTCGGTCGCCATCTGATTGGAGCCGTCTCCGGCATGCACATGAAGGAAGGAGCCGTCTTTTTGATAGAATGTCAAAATATGCTGAAGCAGGGTATTTCCTTTTTTCACAAATCTGGAATCGTCCGGCTCAAGTCCGAGTTCCAGAATTGCCACGAGAACCTGTGCGGTCGATTCCAGATTCGTCGTCCTGCCGTCCGCGGAATATCCGCCGTCGACTCTTTGCATATCGGACAAGACAATGAGCGCTCTGTCGACCGCATCCTTGACAGCCGGTTGATCTTGATACTTGGCGAGTGCCTGAAGCGCCATCGCCGTAATATCCGGATCGGAGATCGCTTTTTGTCCTGTCATGCGCTCGCCCGAGAGGCTCCAGCCTCCGTCCGGCAGCTGAAGCGACAGAATCTTATCGATGTACATCTGTCGGTTCGCCTGAATCTCCGCGTTCGGATTGACAGGAATTTTGTAGTTTCCGCTGTCCAAAGCCAAAAGCGCCCAAATCGGCCCGTTGATTCCCTGTTGAATCGTTTTTTTATAATCCGCCAACGGGAGCAATAGATTGTAGCCGGAAATGTTTTGGGGATTTACACCGATCGCCGTGAGTGCAAGGATGACCCTGCTGTACTCGGTATACTTCCTCTCGTGAAGATTACCGTTTGAACGCTTGAGTACACCCTCCAACGTCTTCCGGTATGATTGCCAATACGAGTCCGGCACAGCATGTCCGCTTCGGGCAAGCCCCAGGATTGCCCATTCTCCGCCGATGGAACCGACTTTCGGTTCCTTGACGGTCGACAGGATGTAGTCACCCGTACGGTTCAGCAGTTCCTCGATGCGATCCTCACTATTTCCGTACACGGAAGCCAAACACAGCAGAAATGCCGTCAAAAACAGGAGCAAACGCCGCAATTGATTCTTGATAAGATACATTTTCAGCATATCTACCACGGTCTGAGCTCCTCGCCTACGACGAAAAACGCCTTTTCCGCCAGCTCCGCCATCGGGTTGTCCGCCCTGGAATCCGAGTAAAACTCCGCTATCTTCACATCTCCCATACGCTGCCTCAGAATGATGACCTTTCCTGTGTTATAACAATTCGGGCCGTTGATTTTTCCTGTCTTCATATCGGTATCCGTTCCGATAATATTGGTCAAACCCAGGCGTTTACACATTTCCGCAACGAGAGGCTCAGGTGAAGCCGAGATGATGATGTCATCCTCTTTCTTCTGATTCATGTAGTACTTCTTGATTTTATGCTGGTTCAAATCCCAAAAGCGCGGTATGTCCACTTTGTGATTCATAAAACGCAGATAGATACCGAACTTTTCTTTGAACCATTTGCGATCGCGCCATTTGAAAAAGTAAGGGAGAAACATCAACAACTGATACGGAAGAAAGACAATCAGCCAAGGGTATTTTTTCAACGCATAGTAGTAATACCCGTGTGAGCAATCTCCATCATAAATGGTGTCATCAAAATCATACGAATTATATTTTTTCAAAACGGCCTCCGATGCATACTTTAATAAGATAAGATACTTTTTCTCTTTTGAGATACT
>JAUMXJ010000086.1 GCA_030529205.1 Bacillota bacterium
AAAACGTCCGTTTTAGAGGACAGCTTGTTGAGGAGAGATATGAAGAAAAGTGAAAGAATCTCGATGGATGATTCGGGGAATAAAAAAACGTCAAGATTCACCAAGGCATGGAGAAGGATTCTGGCGACCTTTTTGGTGGGGGCGATGACCGCGAGCACGGTCTATGTCTCCGATTTTTCCGCCGCGTTCGCCGTGGGGGAATTCGATACCAATGTTCCCGAATTTACTGCCGCTCCCGTGGACACCGAGAATCCGAAAGTCTACACGGGAAGCGATCGTATAGCGGATACCCTTGAGAAGGTCTATTACAACGACATCAGCAGAGTGTTTCAAAAAAAGGACATTGTGCGCATGACGGCACTCGGCTTTATCAACAACTTCGGAGAACGGGCGTTCAGACCGCCGGACCATATCACCGGATTTGAGGCGCTCGGACAGGTCATCGGTCTGATCGGAGGGGAAGCTGCAGTGGTGCGGAAAGTGCAGGATGAGGCCGGCACGACCACCCCGCCCGAGCGGATGAAGCTCTTGCTCAACAGAGCGTACTACGACGATGCCGCCGCGCGCGGCATTGTGCTGCCGAACGAAATGCTCGGACTCGAAAAGCCGATTACCAGAGAGAGAGCGGCGCTCTTCCTCGCCCGCGCCGTGGGGATTCCGAAAGAATTCGCACAGACAGATGTGTACACCTTTCAGGACTGGGCGCAGGTTGAACCGAGCGCGAGACCGCTGATCGAGGCGCTCGTCGGGAGAGGAATCATTCCTCTGAAGACGGACGGAACCTTTGCACCGAAACAAAATCTCGGCAGGGCGGAGTTTGCCGGATGGCTGTCCTCCGCATTTGATAAAAATCTCCCGATTACTCCGTATCAGATCGGTTACGGGCTTATCATCTCGAAAGAAACCGTCAATAAAAAAGAAGGTGCCGACAATGTGACTGAGTACATCCTCACATTGAAGAGCCCGACCGGAGAAACCGTACAGATTCGCACGCGCAGAGACAATGCCGGACGAAACAACGACTTTGTCGTACATCGCGACGGCATTACCACCACGTCCCGCTTCCTCGAGCGCGGCGACGAAGTCGAGTATATCTACAGCGGCGACGAAGTCCTCTATGTGGGTTCTCTGCCGAACGGGCAGGTGCTTCTCTCCATGGTCACCGAAAAAGACAAATACTTTTATACCCACTACGGAAAAATCATCGACATCAAGACCGCCGCGGAGAGCAGAGACGGGAAGACTCTGGTCAAAGAAATCTATCGTGTGCTCGACATCACCGGGGACGCCTTTGATATCGTGGTGAGAGAAGACGGAGCCACCGGTCTTCGTTCGGATGTCTTCACGTTCAAAAACGGAACCGTCGGCGGAGTGAAACTGCTTCGTGTGGGCGATTCCGTCGAATACATCACCAATGACAAACAGGAGATCGGATATATCAAGGTCGGCGAGCCGTCCAAAAAAGACCTGGCGGGAACAATCAACAAGATTGAACCGGCTACGGAAAATGCTCCCGCCTATGTGAGCATTTACGACTATGACGAAAAAATTTGGAGATTTCCGCTCGCGCCGTACGCGTCCGCCGCAATCAACGGACGTGCCGCATCCATTCGCGACTTTGTCTACGGTCTCGAAGTAAAAGCCCTTGTCGTCGACGATACGATCATCTCCCTCGCGGGAGAATCCTATCGCTCCGAGCCGGGGTATATTCCTCCGTTCGGAAAAATGCGTATGGGGAAGGTTGTGAGAAAAGGCAAGACGTGGATGACGATCAAAAAATCCAACGGTGTCAACGAGACCGTTGATGTCCCGCACAGCACGCAAATGGTGCGTGACGGTGCGGTCTCTAGCATGACCGCTCTCAAAATCGGAGAGGAGGTCAAGGTGTACTTCAGCGACATCTATACCGATAAGCCGGATCGCATCGAAATTCAGCCTTTTGAGAAGCGTTTTGCGAGAATTTACAAGGGAAAACTCAAGAACTTCGTCCCGCAGAGCGGAGAGCTTCATCTGGTCGGATCCGACGGCGTATCCAAGCCCGAGTACAGCTCCAACAATAAGTGGGCGCAAACGGAGAGTTATTCCAAAGACCTCGCCGTTTCTGAGGATTGCGAAATTTACTTCAATAATACGAAGCTTTCCCCGGCGGCATTGGAGCGCTTCTACAAGGGATATGATGTCTACGCCGTCACGGAAGAAGTGTTCGGCAAGGAGACCGCGGTCAAAATCAGCGTTCGCTCGGGAGCGGAGATGCTCTTTTCGAGCCATCTCAGGACGTATGACAGCACGCTGCGTGAACTCGAAATCCTCACCAAGGAAAATTTCACCATCACCGACGCGACCATCTTCGTGAGGGACGGGCACATCGTCCCGGTCAGCAGTCTCAGCAGCCGGGATACCGTGCACATCGCGGCGGAGACGGTCGACGGCACCAATGACAAAAATGCGATGTTCGTCAGCGTCACCTCCAAGAGGGATTACCCGCTCGACTTTATTCGCATCGGTGCGGTCGAGACGGTCTCGACTTCGACTGTAACACTGCGCAATCACACCTATCTTGTGAACAACAAACTCGAGAAAGTCAATCCGAATACTTCGGGGCATTACAAGCTCATGACCGGCACGCTGATCAAAGACATTTCCGATCCTAAAAAGATCAAAGAAATCGCTCCGAACAAGTTCTTCCATAATAAGTACGGCAGAAGCGAAAACTACGAAAAAGGAAAGGGCGGACTCGACTATAAGAGGTACTACACCTTTATGGTTGTGAATCCCGCAAACAACACCATTCTCGCGATGAATATGCGAAAGGGCGGATTGCTCGAGAAAAATCTCTTCGATTACAAGCTCAAAAAAGAAGAGGACATCCAACAAGAGCTCGCCAAGACATTCAAAGATGCCGTGATTACAAGAGGAGTCGTCACCGGACGCGATGAAGTCTGGGACAGATTTGAGATTACGGAGGCGCACGACTACACCGCGTACACGGGAGTGTGGACGCCGACGGAGACCAATATCTATGTCAAGCATGCAGACGCCATCGTCGTCAAAAACAATCGCATCATCACCACGGATGAAATCAAAGTGGGAGACTATGTCTATGTCTTCAGAATCGGAACGGACTCCCTCGTCATCTATGTCGATTGATGAGGTGCTTGAAGGATGAGGCACTTGAAAATCGGGATTCGGGTAAAAAAGAAGGTGAAATAATGAATCATGCAATGAAAAAAATATGGAAAACCGTTCGGGGAGAGAGGGAGGACCGGGGAGCGAGAGGTTTTGCGGGAAGGTTGCTTCCCGTAAAGAATCTGCTCTATGTCCTCTTCGTCCTGCTCTTCTCCGTCTCCTCGTTTGCGGAGATTCCGTGGTTTGAACCGGGCGTGGTCGGCGAGCAGTTGGTCGGCGGAGAATACGAGTACAGTGAAATCACCTTTGTCACCGGGGAACCGGTGAGACTGAAAGGAACCGTCAAAAAAGACAAGCCGCAAAGCCCGCTTACCGCAAAGAATGCGAGTTATAAGCAGGGCTACACGTTCAATCTCGTCAGCGAAGACGGGGGTATCGTCATCAACAGACAGATTGTCTTCGATGTCAAGCTCACGCGCAACGAGGAACTCGGTCAAATCAAGGTGGAGCGCAAACTCGCCAAGTTCAGCGAGAGCATCACCACTCCGCTCGGCAACTTCGTCCTCGGCAAGTACACCTACAACGACAGCCGCATCATCGATGTGCGCACCGCCATCGCCTATACATCCGGAAATGCGGTATTGGAGCGCACATTCTACCTGGACGGCAATCATCTCAAAAATTCCGGCGTCCTGACCGTCAAGTCGGAAATCAGGCCGTTCATCGGCTATGAGAACAAGTACTCCGGAAACGAGAGCGCCAAGATCATTCACAAGTACGACTTTAAACCGGCCAAGTCGGAGAAATCTGCCGAAAAACCTTCCGAGACGAAGGACGGCGGCTTCGGAGGAAGCGTCGAAACCAATCTTTCCTCGTTTGAGAAAACCGTCTTCGACTATCAGTACACCGATCCGCAAAACATCAGCTTCCGCGGCAGTTTCTTTCTCTATAGAGTTCAGGAAAACGTGCTGGAGGCGAAGTACGACTTTCTGAAAGAAGGCAAGCGCAAGGGCGCGCGTGAGAGGCTGAACTCCCGAACGACGCTCAGCAGCGAGGCGCTCACCATTCCCTCTTTAAAAGACATGGGAGGCCATTCCGCGGAACATCAGGTCAAGCTTCTGATGGCAATGGGAATCCTCGATCCCGGCAGGAGCTACTTCGTTCCCTATGCGACCATTTCAAGACATGATTTTGCGAAAGCGGTTTATATTGCAGTAAAAGGCGAACTCCCTCCTCCGAGTAAGAGCGAGATCATCAAGAGACAGAGAGGCAAGGTCGAACTTCCCTTCCTCGATGTGGATTACAACCATGAAGACTTTCATTACATAGAAGCGTACAAGAAGGTCGGTCTCGTCTACGGACGCAATAAGTATCTTAAGCCGAATGAGCCGATTACGAAGGCGGAAGCCCTGATTATCCTGCTTCGTTCGACCGGACTCGACAATGTCGCCCCCGCGCCGCCCTACAAGACGACATTTGCCGACGATGCGCAGATTCCGGAGTGGTGTAAGGACGCGTTCTACATGGCGCTGGAAGTCGGACTCATCGGCGGAGAGGACACCAACAGCATTGTCATCCGCACTCCGAACGGTGTCTATGCCGCACCGACAAGTCTTTTGACAAAAGAGGAGGCGGCAGTCCTGATCGAACGCCTCATCCACCATCTGAATGAGACGCTTGTACCGGATTATCGTGAAAAAATACTGAAAAAATAAGGGTTGCGGCACAAAGAACATTTGTTTATAAAAAGAACAAATGTTCTTTTTATGTCCCGAAAATTTTCCGCAAGCGGAGTAGGTCTTCGTCGTATGGCCCCGAACTCCTGTATTTTAAACAAAGCTGATACGAATCAGAAATATTTTGTAAACATCGGATTATTGTAATGAAACAATATTCGTGTAGAATAAAAGCATGCAAATGGTCTCTATTTTACATTTGAGTAACATTGACGAAGCTTTTCGTTCTTGTGTTATAATCGCATGTGTAAGAGACTGATAAAGTCAAAAACAAAATTTAAGGAGGAAACAATGAGAAAATTGTTATCCATAGTACTCGCCTTGGCGCTGGTACTCGGTACTCTCCCGGTTTTTGCAGCTGATCTTACTTATGATCAGGACGGCATGACTGCTGGTGAGAACCTCAAACACTACAAATTCATCGGCGGCGATGAAAACGGAAATCTTAAAGAAGACCAAATGCTTACAAGAGAGCAATTGGCTGTTATTCTTGCAAGCATCCACGGCAAGACTGACGAAGCGAAAGCTCACGACGCTGCAACAGGTTTCGCTGACGAAGCAAACTTCACTTGGTCTAAAAACTTCATCTCTTTCGCTAAAGCGCAAGGATGGATGATGGGTAATGATAAGAACATG
>JAUMXJ010000087.1 GCA_030529205.1 Bacillota bacterium
ATCGGAGCTGTCATCCAGTATAAGATTACGGATCCGATTTACTATCATTATCAGGTGCATGACCAGGAGCAGACGATTCGTCTGGCGTTTGAAAGCGTGCTTCGATCCAATATTCAAAACCAGCTTTTGGACGACGCATTGGTCAATAAAGATTTGATTGCAAAGGAAATCCTTCCCGATCTGATCAGCAAACTCAACAATTACAAGCTGGGGATCACGGTCGTGGATGTCAAGCTGACGGATGTACTGTTGCCGGCACAGGTACAGTTTGCTTATGACGATGTCAATATCGCGTCAAACGAAAAAGACGCGTATAAGTCGAATGCGGAAAAGTACGCGAATGAAAAACTTCCGGGAGCGAGGGCGGAGGCGTACAAAAAAGTACAGAGCGCGGAAGCATACAAGGCTGAAAAAATAGCGCAGGCAAAAGGAGATGTGGAAAACTTCAACCAGGTATATGAGAAATATGTTCTCTCTAAAGATATCACCATGTCGAGATTGTACATTGAGACCATGGAAAAGATTCTTTCCAGAACCGTGCACAAGTACATCATCGATTCTGAGAATGACGGTATTCTCAAGCATCTGCAAATCGGACAGTAGGAGGGGGAGATGAGTTTTATATTTCGAGACAATAGAAGGCAATCTTCAGAAAGTGCACAGAGAGAAAGAGAAAAGACCATTTTTGTCAGAGTAAACCCCGACTTTAAGAAAATAAAGAAGTTTGTCATTGCGTTTGTCATCGTGGTGTTTGCCCTGGTTTTAATCAGTCAGAGCGTGTACATCGTGCGTGAAGACGAGGTGGCGATTGTCAGGGTTTTGGGAGAGATCAAAAAAATCGTCGTTTCTCCCGATCACGAGGCGGATGCGATCGCCCAAAGCGCATTGGACGACCGATTCAAAGGGGTTCCGATCGATACGGAAAAAGGCTTGAAGTTTATGATTCCGTTTATCACCAATGTAGAGAAAAACAGTGCGAAGTTGATTACCTATGTATCGAATACGGCGAAGATCAACACAAGGGATAAAATCAAGTACGATATTGATATCTACGCGCAGTGGCAGATCACCCATCCTGGAATGTTCAGAGCTTCGCTCGGCACATTATCCAGGGCGAACAGTAAGATTGACGAGGTGGTATACGCGGTGGTCATCGACAGAATCAACAGATTGACCAGTATGGACTTTCTCAACAATAAAAAAGCGCTTGAGGACATTCTCAGCGACGCTCGTGTAGATTTGAATGAAAACCTGGCAAGTCAAGGAATTCGGATTGTAGACATCGACGTCTATCGAACCGTGATTCCGGCTTCGAACATTGATTCCACCTACAAAAAGATGATTGCGGAGAGAGAGGCGATTGCACAGCAGATTCGTGCGGAAGGTCTAGAGCTCTACAATAACACTGTAGCCGATACGGATAAACAGGTGGCGCAGACGCTTGCTTCCGCAATCGAGGAAGCGGAAAAAATCAAGGGACAGGCGGATGCGGAGGCGCTGTCCATTTATGCGAGTGCATTTTCGAAGGATCCCGAGTTCTACGAGTTCTGGAGAACACTCAAATCCTATGAGCGAACTCTTAATGAAAACACATACCTGTTCCTCGATAAAAACAACCGTTATCTGAAGATTTTCAGCGGACAGTTTGAACAAGGCGCGGGTGAGTACAAAGAAACGAAAGAATAGGAGCGGACGATGATTGAACTACGTAATTTGACAAAGACGTACGGCGAGAAAATCGCGGCGAACAATGTGCAGTTTACCGTTAAGCCCGGAGAAATCTTCGGGTTTATCGGGCCGAACGGAGCGGGCAAGACGACGACGCTTAAGATGATGACGGGGATTGTACAGCCAACAAGCGGAACGGCGGTACTATATGGTCATGATATCCTGAAGGACCCCGTTGAAGCCAAGAGAAAATTCGTTTTCGTTCCGGACCATCCCGAAGTGTTCAGCAATATCAAGGGAATGGATTATCTGAACTTTGTAGCGGATGTACATGGGATTTCAAAGACTGAGAGAAAGGCGCGCATCGAGAAATTTGCAGGAGAATTCGGAATACAGGGAGATCTGGGAGCAAAAATTCGCACCTATTCGCACGGTATGAAGCAGAAATTGCTGATTGTCAGCGCCTTCATGGTGAATCCGAGAATCCTGATTTTTGATGAACCCCATGTAGGATTAGATCCTCAGGCAATGAAATTGCTCAAAGATAAAATGAAAGAGTTTTGTGCGGGCGGAGGAATTGTGTTTTTCTCTTCTCATATTCTCGAGGCGGTTGAAAACTTATGCAGCAGAATCGCCATCATCAATAAAGGAGAGATTGTTCGACTCGGCAGTCTTGACGAAATCAGAGAAGGGAGCGATAAGAGTCTGGAAGACTTATTCTTGGAGCTGACAAAATGAAGACGACGATATTGCTTGCAAAAATATATTGGAAGGAGCTGGTCGGAGGATTTATTTCCAAGTCTTCGGCCTCGGAGGATAAAAAGAGGAGCGGGGAAATAATGAAGAAACTGGTGTTTCTTCTGATTCCCGTCTTATTTTACCCGCAGATTTTCTTAATATCGCATTTCTTTTATTCTCAGTTTATCAAAATGGGAATCGGGAGCGCAGCCATTTCCGTTGCGTTTTTAATTTCTGTACTGACCGGATTTTTTACGGTCTTTTCCTCCGTTATCAGCAATTTGGGCGGAGATAAGGTGCTTACACAGTTGAACACGCTACCGATTAAGCCGAAACAGATTTTCAGTGCGAGAATGCTCCTGTTCTATTTCATCACCTTGGTGGAAACGGTATACCTGCTTTCTCCGACCGCCATTCTGTATGCGATGGATTTCGGATGGCATACTTTTCCGCTTACATTGGCGGTATCGGCGGTGATTCCGATTATTCCGATGTCTCTGGCGCTTCTGGTGATTATGCCGTTTGCAAAGGCTTTTGCAAAATCAAGCCTCAAGAAATTTGTTCCGTATGTGTTGAATATCGGATTCTTCGTCGCTTATCTGGTGTTAATCGGATGGACGAACAACAGCGCGATGGTGGGCAGCAACATTCCGGAAATCTTTTACGACTTGGTACTTCGTATGTATCCTCCGGCTGCCTGGGGGGGAGGATTTGTTGCGGGCGATATGATGCAGGGATTGTACTTCCTGCTGATTCATCTCCTGATGTTGCTGGTCGTCTACTCGCTGACGGGCTTCTTCTCTGCTGTCGTGCTCGATGAAACCAATACTGCGGCTGAAAAGAAGGGAAAGGCCGTGCTTCAAACGCGTTCCGTCTTCGGGCGACTTTTGGCGAGACACTGGGGGGTCATGTTTTCCTCTCACCGATTTGTGCTTCAGTGCCTGGGTTCGCTGCTGACCGTGCCGATTTTGCTTGTTTTCTACATCTACGCCAAAGTGTTTGATTTTGAATCCATGTATATGTTGATACATCGTTTCGACGTGGGGATGGTTGCTATCTTTATCAGTATCTTCGGGCCGACGATTACCTCGTCAATCGGAATCAGCAGTGTGGCGCGCGAAGGCCAAATGTTCTGGGAGAACAAAGTCATTCCGATCAGTGCGAAGAAACAGGTGGCGTCCCGTTTTTGTTTTACCATGTTGCTCAATATTCCGGTCGGTTTGATTACGGCATTCATTGTGATGACGGTGTTTGAAATATCCGTCTTTCATACGGTGATCGGTGTTGCGGGGGGAATCGGCTATGTAGCCTTTGTCAACAGTCTTGATCACCTTGTCGACATCCGCTTTCCTAATTTGGAGTGGACCAATGAAATGCAGGCGGTCAAGAACAGCAAGCCAATCGTAATCTCTATGCTTGCAAAAGTGTTGTTTGCGGTTTTATTCGGTGCGGCGATATTCTTCACTGCGAAGCAAATCGGAGTGATGCCGACGGTATGGATTATGCTTCCTCTGGGAATCGTATTGGGAATCGGAGGTGTTGTACTTCTGATGACGAAGGGTGTAAAATTATACGAAAAGATTGATGCATAGTGCTTAGAACGGATTATGCATCCGGGAATATCCGTGTCGCACAATGACGATTTGTCATTTGCGGCACTTTTTTTACTATGCGATGTTACAATGAAATAGAGCAGCAATAAGCCGGCTGTTGAGATACTGAATAGGAACCATCGAAAGGGAGATTATGATTGTTTGTCCGATTACCTCCGAAAATGTCGGGGAGAAAGAGTTGGCACGTGCATCCGCGGAGTGCGCGGACTGCATCGAGCTTCGTACGGATTTGATTCCGGTTACTGCATTTCCCGTTTGGATTAAGCGCATTGCCGAACTGGGTTTTCGGGTCATGCTGACCGTGAAACGGCTCCATGAGCCCGAACATCGAGAATATCTTTTGCACACGGATTTTACCGGAGTGGATTACATTGACCTGGATGTGTCCGAGCTGCAAAAGGAAAAGGATGCGGCATTTGCAGAAAACATGATAAACAGATTGCGTGAGCATGAGGTCGAACTTATTTTGTCGCATCATGAATTCGAGGGAGGGCGAGATTATCGGGAACTGATTGCGTCGTTGGAAGCATTCAGGCAGACATCTATGAAAGGAATGAAGAACGTTATTCTCAAATTCGCCTACATGATCAAAGATGAAGAAGAGGGAATTGCTTTTTTTGAATATACCAAGGATAGACGCGGACTTGCTCCGGTTCCTATGGGAGAAATCGGAAAGAAATACCGTCTTCGACTGTTTGGAATCGGGACACCTCTCTCGTACGCTTACCTGCTTCGTGCAAACGCTCCGGGGCAACCTGCGATTCAAGAGTATAGAAAATCGTAAAATCATTTGTTATAATTAGTAGAATTGACAATTATGAATAGAAAGCTGAGGCCAACATGGATACAATAGACAACGGCAACAATGAAATGGATGGAACTGTCGAGGTGGACGGAACGGACATCGATATTGACAGAGAGGATTTGAAGTTTACGGATTTTCGTCTTTCCCCCAAAGTGATTCAGGCGTTGAATGAAATGAATTATACGGCACCGACTGCGGTGCAGAAAGAGACCATTCTTCCCGCACTGGAAGGAAAAGATTTGATTGTGCTTTCCAAGACCGGATCCGGAAAGACGGCGGCATTCGGAATTCCGGCAATTCAGCTGCTCTCGGATAAGAAGGTTCACAAAGTCCTCATCCTGGCTCCGACGAGAGAGTTGGCGGTACAGGTGGAAAGTGAAATCTCCACTATTGCGAAGCATATGCGTGTGAAGAGCTTGGTTGTATACGGCAAGCACAGCATCGACGTGGAAATTGAAAAAATCAAAAAAGGACTGGATATTCTGGTCGGAACGCCGGGCAGGGTGCTCGACCATATTGAACAGGAAAACTTTGATGCGCGAGCATTCGATTTGGTGATACTGGATGAAGCCGATCGGATGTTGGATATGGGCTTCATCGATCAGGTGGACAAGATTAT
>JAUMXJ010000088.1 GCA_030529205.1 Bacillota bacterium
AATGTGGGAGACACCATTCGTGTGCACCTTCTTATCAAAGAGGGAAAAAGAGAGAGAGCTCAGGTTTTTGAAGGCATCGTCATGAAGAGACAGAATGCCGGAATCAGAGACAACATCACTGTTCGCAAGCTTTCTTCCGGAGTCGGCGTGGAGAAAATCATTCCGATCAACTCACCGAAGATTCAAAAAATCGAAGTTGTGAGAGAGGGTAGAGTCAGAAGAGCGAGACTCGGTTACCTCAGAAGCAGAGTCGGCAAGGCTGCGAAAGTAAAAGAAAAGAGAAAATAAGACTGAAATTCATGCAGTTCCCGCGGTTTGAAAAGAACCGCGGGAATTTTTTTCCGGAAGAAAAAACCTCCCTACCGTAAGGTAAGGAGGACAAGATATTCGGAATATGCGGCAGTACTTACGCGAAGTATTCCATTATTTTTGCCGTCAGGATTCCGAACGGCGTTCCGATGACATAACCCATCAGCGCCATCAGGATACCGACCGGAACGAGCGATCCGGAGTACGATCCCGCAAGAACAGGTGCGGAAGCGGTACCGCCGATATTTGCAAGCGATGCGACTGCGCCCGTGAAGAGGTCAAGTTTGAACACTTTGCAGATGATACCCATAAGCAATGCGTGGATGCCGAGGATAATAAATCCTGTGAGAATCCATGCAGGAGCGTCCGCAAGTTCAAGCAGGCTCGCGCGTGATGCGAGAAGTGCGACGACGCTGTAGAGCATCACATTTGATATCTCCTGTGATCCCGCAACTTTGCCGAGCGGAGTAATCGCTCCGATTAAGCCGACGACGGTGATGAACAGGACGGTCCATGTGGATTTATCTAAGAACGGAAGCGTTTCCTTGAGGTATCCTCCCACATTTTGACCGATCGCCGATACGAGGAATGCGGTACCGACGAGAAGTAAAATGGATTGGAATGTAGGAACGGCAGTATTTGCTTTTGCTTCGTCCGCAAGCTTATTGCTCACTTCATCGAGAAGTCTCGTATCCGCCTTGGTCCATTTGTTGAATTTAGGAGAAAGCTGAATAAACCAAAGAAGGAACATTACCCAGATGGAGTAATCGATGGAGTCGATAACAAGAGCATAACCCATTTCCGCTTCTCCGATGTTCAGAGCAGCCTGAACCGCGACCATGTTACCGGAACCGCCGAGCCAGCTTCCACAGAGAGCTCCGAGTCCTTTCCATGCATCAGTGCCGATGATGCCCTTCATCATGATGAAGGCGACGACGAAACCGAACATAATGGTCAGAGATGCGGAGAAGAAACCGAGCAGCATCTTAGGACCGAGTTTGATCACCTTGCGGATGTCACAGCGGAGCAACATTGTAAATACCATGGCGTATGTGAGCGGATTCTTCAGCGCCGAGTATGCAGGCTTTGTAGCATCCATGTCCCACACCTTCAGCGTGCAGAACAACATTGCGACGATATAGACCAGGACGACAGCGGGAATATACTTGAAAAACTTCCAACCGGTCTTCTTATCAAGTGTAACCAGGACTGCAGCCATAAATAGCAATACCGCAACATAGGTAAAACCATTTGTAATCATTTTGACCTCCTTGTAAATAATTATTACATGTAAATTATACAGAATTTTAGTTGTTTTTCAATCTGTAATCTTTGATTTTATGAGCTTTTCGCAATTTATGATATAATTTAGCACGAAGTCAAGTTAATAATCGATTCACAAATAACCTAATCGGGGATGCGTTTTTGAATAAAATTCGGTGAGATCGTTTTTAGATTCGTATTTCGAAAAAAAATGAATTTTCATACGCGGAAGGAGGAAATATGTCTGAATGGAGTAAACGCATTGATACAATGCAGGATGAGCTGATTCGTACCGTCCAAAGGCTTGTGCGCATCAAGAGCGTAGAGGATCTGGGCGGAGGCGGAAAGCCGTATGGGCAGGGAGTGGCGGACTGTCTGGACGAAGCGCTCAAAATTTGTGAGGAGATGGGATTTTCCACACACAATATGGATTATCACTGCGGTTGGTGTGAATACGGAAGCGGAGACGAAATGGTCGCGGTTCTCGGTCATCTGGACGTCGTGCCCGAAGGTGTCGGCTGGGATCTTCCACCTTATTCCGCGGAGCGCGTGGACGACAAAATCTTCGGGAGAGGAACCATTGACGATAAGGGCCCGGTCGCCGCGTCGCTGATCGCCCTGAAGGCGATTCGGGACGAAGGCATTGCGCTCAAGCGTCGCGTACGTGTGATTTTTGGATGCAATGAGGAAACCGGTGCTGCGGATATGAAGTATTACAAGGCAAACGGCGGAGAAATTCCGGTGATGGGCTTCACTCCGGATGGGGAATACCCGCTCATCAACGGTGAGAAGGGAATCATCAACGAAACGTATGAGAAGTCTTTGAGCGACGGAGCGTTCCGTATTTTGCACGCAAAGGGCGTTGTGGCCGGCAATGTGACGCCGGAGTATGCGGAAGCGTGTATCGGCGCTCCTGCGGATTTTACGGCAGACAACCTTCCGGAGAAGATCTCCGCCGAAAAATCCGGAGATAATTGGATTATCAAGGCGGAGGGGGTTGCCGTGCATGCACAGCATCCGCAAAAGGGCGAGAATGCCATCGGCAGATTGATGCTCTATCTCGATACGCTTCCGTTTGAAGGCGCGACAAAGGAGATGATTCATTTTATCGCGAGCAGAATCGGAATGGACCCTCACGGAAAACTGATCGGATGCCATTTGTACGACAAGGTTTCCGGCGACACCACCTTCAATCTCGGGGTCTTGAACATCGAACACAATGTGGCAACCGTCAAACTTAATTATCGCTATCCGGTTGAGCACGAATATGAGGAATGTCAGCCTGTTGTCGAAAAGGCGTTTCTGGATGCGGGATGGAAGCAAATTGCCCATCTGCACAAACCGAAACTCTACATTCCGGAAGATGCGAAATTGGTACAGCTGCTTCTCGGCGTATACCGTGACCATACGGGAGATTTCTCCGCTCCGAAAGCAATCGGCGGCGGAACCTATGCCAAGGCGATTCCGAATATACTCGCCTTCGGACCGTTGTTTGCCGGAGATGAGGTGGTGGAACACATGCCGAATGAGTATGTATCCGTAAAAAGACTCATCGAAAATGCCAAAATCATTGCGGATGCCATCGTTGCACTTGCCAATCACGAATAAGTTCATTCATCATGAGGAGGAAATATGAAAATAACGCAGATTAAACTGGCAATGCTCTCCGTTCCGCTTCGCGTGCCGTTCAAGACTTCGGTCAGAACCGTGAACAGCGTCGAAGATGTAATTGTTGAAGTTCATACCGACACGGGTGCCGTCGGATATGGGGAAGCACCTCCGACCGGCCCTGTGACGGGTCATACGACAGGAGCAATTATCGGTGCGATACAGGACCATATCGCAAAGAGCATCATCGGGATGGACATCGACTGCCTTGAAGATGTTCTTCAGAAAATTCAAAGCTGCGTACTGGGAAACTCCAGTGCAAAGGCGGCAGTCGACATGGCGATCTGGGATCTTTACGGTCAGCTCTACAAAATACCGGTACACAAGCTGCTCGGCGGTTCCAAGAGACAAATTGTCACCGATATCACCATCAGTGTAAATCCTCCCGAGGAGATGGCACGCGATGCCGTCAATGCGATTCAGAGAGGATATGACTGTCTGAAACTCAAAGTGGGTGTCAGCCCTGAACTCGACGTTGAGAGACTTACCGCGATTCGCGAGGCGGTGGGGAGCGATGTGTTGATTCGCATCGATGCCAATCAGGCGTGGACACCGAGACAGGCGGTGCGCATTTTGAACCGGATGCAGGACAAAGGACTCGGCCTGGAATTGGTCGAGCAACCGGTCAAAGCGGCAGATCTGGAAGGCTTGAAATATGTAACCGAACACAGCGATGTTCCTGTCCTCGCGGATGAAAGCGTGTTTACTCCCGCTGATGCCGTCAAAATCATGCAAATGCGTGCAGCCGACTATGTCAATATCAAGCTGATGAAATGCGGCGGTCTCTACAATGCACTCAAGATTGCGTCCGCTGCGGAAATATACGGAGTGGAGTGCATGCTCGGATGCATGCTCGAGGCGAAAGTATCCGTCAATGCGGCGGTTCAGCTCGCATGTGCTAAGAATATCATCACCAAAATCGACCTGGACGGACCGGTGCTCTGCAGCGAAGACCCGATTCTCGGCGGTGCCGTCTTCAACGAAAAAATCATCACCGTATCCGATGATCCCGGAATGGGCATCAAAGGGTTTGAACCCGGAAGGCTCCATTATCTGTCATAAAGCGGTCGTGTTGTAATCGGCGAAGCACCAAGAAATAATACTGTACGGCCTTCTCGTTTCAATAGATGCGAGGAGGCTGTACAGTATCATCGTGTTTTTGATGATAAAACAATATGTTTTTTTTTTTTTTCTTTTTTGATAAAATTAATAAAACCATTAGTTAGAGTATATCTTAAGATGAAAGCAGCGGGTGATGTATGAAAAAAGTGTTTTTATTATTGCTTTGTACTATCCTTTCACTTACCTCATGTACTGAGAACGGTTGTGACGCCAGAGTGTATGATTCCTATATTGCAAAGATTAAAAGTGTCGGTTCGGAAGGATCCAATCTGAGTCAGAATGCAAAGTTTGTCAGTGAGATGTCAAAGTCAACACGAAGCTACAAAGCGTCGGATGATGCGGTCATAACAAGAACCCTTACCATAATAGGCGCTATCCCTGATTATTCAGTGGAAGGAAATATTCAAAGTTTTGTAAATGCTCACCCGGATGTTGAGATTATTTTTGAACAGTATAAGGAACAAGGTGATTTTTTTGATGTTTTCCCGGTACTTTTGATGACAAAAGATTATGGGGATATTGTAATTTTACAAAGTGGAGATCTGGATCCCAAAAAGGTTAATGAGACTTCGTTCGAAGATTTATATCCGTTTGTTGATCACGAAGATTTTGAGAAGAACAATTACTACATGAATTTTTTCCATGCCGTTAGCAGAGAGGGCAAATTGTTTGTCATTCCGGCTACTATTTTCACCCACAATCTATTCATGATGAGAACGGATATTGCCCCGGATTATGTGAATCGGTTTATGCGTAAAAAGGATTTCAATTATAATGATTTGGTGGAAATCTACCTTGAGATTGTGAGTGAAGCGCGGGAAAGGGGTGAAGAGTGGAACATATTGCTTGAGGCGAATTTTGACCCGATGCAATTTTTGATTCACAATCTCGACAGTCTGATTGATTTTGAAAACAAGGCGGCAAAATTTACAGATCCGGAGTTTATGGCGTTAATGGAAAGAGTAAAAAATGAAGTTTATTATGGCGATTATATCACCTACTCTGAAGATGGAATTACGTATTCGAACTACTATAAAATACATGATTTTTTAGATTTAAATAAATGTGTTGAAGAAAA
>JAUMXJ010000089.1 GCA_030529205.1 Bacillota bacterium
ATTGAATGCGATTTCCTTCGTCATCAAAAATCGGAAGTCCCGTGATGGACTTTTTCCAATTGTTGTCCTTGGTCAAAAGTATGGAGTGACCGGGTAGTAAGATTTCCGAACCGCCTACAATTTTATACACATCCACTTGGATGGAGTCTCTGTCTGTAGGATTGAAAGGAGATCCGTTCTTATCAATCCATTTTTTCTCAACCGGGAAGGAGAGTCTCTTGAATGGCTCCACGCCCGCATTGACTCTCAAGAAATTTGCTTCTATTTTATTAAAAACAGGGACTTCCTCTCCGCCTCCGGGACCGCCGGTTCGATATCGGAACTCTCCGTTATTGATGTAGGTTTTCGTGATATTCGGATTGACATTGACTCTGATGCCGATGGACCATGCGAGTATTTTGGAATTGTTCAAATATACCCGCTTCATAATCTCATACTGCAAATCGTCGATTTTTCCGCTTGTACGGTAATCGTCGATTGCATCCTTTAGGGTGGCAGGGAAATACTTCCCTCTTCCCACCAAATAGTAATCCTCATAGGTGAGCTTTGCATTCGGTGAGTCGCCGAGACCTACAACCACGACTTGTTCTGTTTCCGTCCTGTAGAATCCGATGACAGGGATACCGTCCGCACTGTTGCGTCCTTTTTCTCGGATCTCTGCAATGAAAGTTTGCAGTCCGGCCTCATCGCCGTTACCTTGCACAACAACGGAATCACTCGGTTTAAATTCTTGGTAAATCAGATGGCGGGAACGCCAGGATAATTGTCCGGGTTGAATGTAGTTCGCATCGGTCGGATCCAAGCCGGCGTTAAGAGAATTGTCTGTCGGAGTCGGGAAATATATAGGAACTTTGAATTCGATTGCCGCAATGTCCAAATCAAGAGGGAATCTGTCGATGACGACCATGGCCTCCTTGTCGGACGGCACACTTGTCGGTTTTCCGTTTTTCAGAAATTTTCCCTGTTCGTATGCATACTTCAGATTATCGAATCCGGTAATCAGAGACCATGTGATGTACCCGTCGGTTCGATGTACACTGGCCTGCTTGTAAAACGGTCCGGGATTCCACAGCGGGACATCCAAATAAGGGACAATCTTCAAGTTGATCGGAGGTTCCGTCTTGTTCAGGTTTAAATTGACGGTTCCGTCTCCGTAAGTGCCCGCAATAATCTCAAAAAATCCCTTTTGCAATCCGCCGACGTATTCTCCTCCGGACATTTCTCCCACTTTTTCATTGAAAAATCCGTCGATGTACTGGACATTTTTTCCGCCGACATTTTTATTGATAATACGCCATGAACCGTATTCTCCGAGCGGTTTGTATTCAGTGAATTGATTGAACTTCAAATGATTATTGTCCGGAAGTTCGATTAAAAACGTGTCTCCCGGCTTGATGGCGGTACCGTCGAGACCCGCAGCGGTGCCGTTAAAATTTTCCTCCGGGATGCCCCAAATATACTTGATGGTGATCTTCTTCCCTTCGGTTAATGTGTCGTTGCCCACAAGATTTCCGTCGGTATAGATCGGGATTTGTTGTTGTTTGTTGCCTTCGTACGTTACATTGATTCCGGAATCAAAGACGAATCGATTGCTGACATCTTTCTTCGCACTCGGATCCGCATATGTGCTGTTGAACGGAACGCTTCCGAACACAAGCGCCACAATCAACAGCCATATTCCGAACAGATGCATTTTAGAGTGTTTCATAATTCCCTCCTTACTATCTCATTCAATTGACATAAAAATAGACAAATAGTTCTTATATACTATTCCTGCATTGTCATTATACTACTTTATTTCACGCAATGTGCGAGATTTCAAAGAATACATATATATTTAATGTAATAGATATAGTTGCCTTTTGATGGATTTGTAGATTGTGATGAAACATTTGTCTTCATTGACCGCCGCGCCAAAATTCATATATACTTATACTTGCTTTTTCATCTCGAGATTCTGCATCTCGGGGTCGGCAATTTTATTGAAGATGGGGTATATATGAATCGATTCGCATTTCGTATTTTCGGGATAGATATCGCCTGGTACGGTATCATTATGACATTTGCAATTGCCTTTGCAACTTATTTAACCATGAGAATTGCAACGAAAAGGGGTTATTCAAAGGATGATATCCTCGATTTGGCACTTTGGGTGATTCCGTTCGCCATTGTCGGGGCGAGGCTTTACTATGTAGCATTTCAGTGGGAACATTATGCGTCGAATCCGATCAGCGTCCTGTATATTCGGCAGGGGGGAATGGCAATTCACGGAGGAATATTCGGCGGGCTGCTCGGAGGGTTCATTCACTGCAAGAGAAAAGGCCTGAACTTTGCGGACTTGGCGGACATGGTCTGTATGCCTCTTATTTTGGCACAATCCATCGGCAGATGGGGAAATTTTACCAACGGAGAAGCGCACGGCGGACCTACCTCTCTGCCGTGGGCAATCGAAGTGGGCGGAGAAATGGTACATCCCACTTTTTTGTACGAATCGCTGTGGAACCTTCTGTGCTTTATTGTCCTTGTGCTCGCGTTTCAGAAGCGCAAGTACTATGGAACACACTTCATGTACTATCTGATGATGTACTCCGTCGGCAGATTCTTTATTGAGGGATTGCGAACGGATTCGCTGATGTTTTTCGGACTCAGGGCGGCACAGATGGTGTCCGTCGCCTTGATTCTTTTAGCGATTGTTTCTATTTATATCATTAGGAAAAATCCGGAGAACCGTATTGTGGATCGGTCGATAAAATAATTCAAATTCTCTTATATTTATGTCGGAAGGGACTTGAAAAGTCTCTTTTTTTTGTGTAAAATTTCATTAGAAGTGGTATAAATTGTACCAAAGTGGTATAAAGTGTTAAGTAGATGAGTAAGACATATTGAATCGGTGGACATGATGTTTACGGGAGAATACAGACATTCTTTGGACAGCAAGAACAGAGTCAGCATTCCGTCTAAGTTTAGAGAGGAAGCCGGCGATGTTTTGTTTGTCACAAGAGGGCTTGACAACTGTCTGTTTGTATTTTCAAGCAAAGAATGGGATGTATTCTCGTCCAGGCTCGCGGAGCTTCCGATTTCGAACAAGGATGCGAGAAAATTCGCGAGAACGTTTTTGTCGGGGGCATTTGAGTGTAATATCGACAAACAGGGAAGAATTTTGTTACCGCAAAACCTGAAAGAGTATGCCGGAATTGACAAAGAGGTCTATGTGAACGGTGCCGGTGCGAGAATGGAGATTTGGGATTCCGCTAAATGGGAAGATTACAGTCTGAATCTGACAAATGACTTGGATGAAATTGCGGAAGGCATGGAAGGGTTGGGGATAAGGTTTTGATGAGTTTTAAACATGAAACTGTCATGATGCTGGAGTGTATACAGGGATTGAATATCCATCCCGGAGGAGTCTATGTCGACGGAACTCTCGGAGGCGGTGGCCACTCTTTTAAGATTGCCCAACAGCTTACAAACGGAATTTTGATCAGTATAGACAAAGACGATGATGCGCTACGGGCGGGCGGTGAAAAACTTAAGATATTCGGAGAAAAAGTCAGAATTGAAAAAGGAGATTTCGCCGATGTCGATGAGGTCTTGAAGCGAGTAGGAATAGAAAAAATCGACGGATGTCTTTTGGATTTGGGATGCAGCTCGTATCAGTTCGATACCCCTGAACGCGGGTTTTCTTACATGAACGACGGCCCGCTCGATATGCGAATGAATCGGGACGCCGAGCTCTCCGCATACGATGTGGTGAATGATTACGACAGAGAGGAATTGGCAAAGGTTATCAAGTTGTACGGCGAGGAAAGATGGGCGGATCGCATTGCGGAGTTTATTGTTCGGGAGAGACCGATTCGCACGACATTCGAGCTTGTGGAAGTGATTAAAATGGCAATTCCCGCATCGGCGAGAAGAACGGGACCGCATCCCGCCAAGAGGACGTTTCAGGCAATTCGTATAGAGGTGAACAACGAACTCGGTGCGGTGCGAAAGGCGATAGAAAACATTATACCGCGATTGGCGGCGGGCGGAAGACTTTGCATCATTTCCTTTCATTCCCTGGAGGACAGAATTGTGAAACATGCGTTCAAAGATTCCGGAGAAAAGATTATTACCAAACGGCCGATCGAGGCGTCGGAAGAAGAAGTGGAGAGGAATCCGAGATCAAGAAGTGCGAAACTCAGGATTCTTGAAAAGATATAGGGGGAGACATGAACGAACTGGAAAACGTATGGATGGTTTCGGAAAGAGAAGAACATGAAAGAAAAGTGGAACGTGCCGTTCGTAAGACAAAGCTCGGGGAGAGATTGACCTCTGTCCTGAATATTCTTTTGATTGTCGTGATTTTCGGCGCGGCGATGGTTCTCATCGATCACAAGGCCAAAATATACGAACTGAACTCCAAGAATTTGGCTCTCGAAAAGGAAGTGGCGGA
The DNA here is from genome assembly GCA_030529205.1 of Bacillota bacterium. Lineage (GTDB taxonomy): Bacteria > Bacillota > Clostridia > Peptostreptococcales > Acidaminobacteraceae > JAUMXJ01. The sequence goes on from JAUMXJ010000089.1 coordinate 4,436, forward strand.
TCTCCAGAGTAAGATTGCGGAAAAAAATGTGGAAATCAGCTCGCGGTTTTCGTTGGAGTCTATTTACGAAGTTGCTTCCAAAGAGCTCGGAATGGTGTATCCTACAGCGTCCAGAGTTGTGTCCATACATTCTCAACATTACTATTCCCTGTTAAATCCGGAAGACAATACACCGCTGTTGGTTTTTGATATGAAAATACATAAGAGAAAATAAGCGGTTCGGTGATATAATTTCATCATGAAGTATATGCGTAACCGAATAGCGTGGTTTTTCGTCGTGATTATGTGCATTGTCGCGGTCATCATCAATAAATTGGTGTATCTGCAGTACATCAATGCGGAGAGCCTCGCGGAAAAGGCGAAGGAACAACGTGTTATTACCAGAGTCATTCCTGCAAAACGCGGGAGGATTTTGGACAGCGGAGGAGAAGTTCTGGCGATTTCGTCGGAATCGTATAAAATACTTGCCAAACTGGACAACCTCGACGCTTCAGAGTCAAAGGAATCTCTGAAGTTGGTCAGTGAGGTTGTTCCTTTTGATGTAGAAAAGGCGTTGGCGTCCATGATTGAAGCGGGGGTGGGCAATTATGTCACGATTCGGGACGGCATTTCCAAGTCGGAGATCGAACTTGTCAACACCGTGCTCAACAACAAAGGAATACAGAACATTGTCACGGACAAAGTGAATTTACGTGCGTATCCGTTTCATACGCTCAACTCGCATGTAGTCGGTCTGACGAATATGGAGGGGACCGGATATCTGGGAATTGAACAGTATTATAACAGTATACTCGCGGGAAGTGACGGATTTGAGAGGAGAACCGTCGACGCGGAGAGAAACCCTCTTCCCTACGGCGTTCATGATGTTGTTCTTCCCGACGACGGTGAGGATGTCTACCTCACGATAAAAAACTCCATTCAATTCTTTGTGGAGCAGGCGGTGCGTGAGTTTCACGACGAAATCGGCGCCAAGTC
>JAUMXJ010000090.1 GCA_030529205.1 Bacillota bacterium
GTGAAGAAAATCCTCGAACCGTTCCTGCCTGTTCCAACTGTAGTAAAAGACGGTGATCGTTACCATCTCGACTATGACAGAGAGAACTCTCTCGGAAGACTCAAGGATTTCCAGGGACACTTCGCAGTCCTGGTCAGAGGGTACACCTATATCCTGACAATGGGCTCGGACGGACTGAAGGAAGCATCCACCGTTGCGGTTCTCAATGCAAACTACATCATGGCGTCTCTCAAAGACGACTACAAATTGGCGTATGACACTGTTTGCAAGCACGAATGCGTATTTGCCGGTCTCAAGGACGGCGGAGACGTCAGGACACTCGATGTGGCGAAGAGACTTCTCGACATGGGATATCATCCGCCAACCGTATACTTCCCGCTCATCGTTCCGGAAGCGCTCATGATTGAACCGACCGAGACCGAGAGCAAGGAGACCATCGACTCCTTCATCGCGGCGATGAAGACGATTGCAAGAGAAGCAAAGGAAGATCCGGAGAAACTGCATTCCGCACCTCATACAACATTGGTGCGCAGACCGGATGAAACTTTGGCGGCGCGAAAGCCGATTCTGAAATACAGTCCGGAAAACGAGTAGATAAAGCGTCAAAGAATAGTAAATAACGGTAAACAATAAAGAATTGCCCGAATGTCCGACATTCGGGCAATTTCGCTTTATCGATTGATGTTCAAAATCCGGGAAGATTCTATTTCCGGAAGATTCTATTCGTTAAAATTGGAGGTTTGTCCAAGATTCATAGCCCGGGAAGTGCTCCATAAAATACCGGTAAGAGAATGTAGTCGGATGCCAGTAATTCCAAAACGGCAAACTCACCCAATCGACCTCCTCGGCGACTTTGGTCTTCAGCATTCCGTCAAAACGGTACAAAATTTTGTCTTCAACGTAATAGATTGCTTCCGGATCTTTCATTTCACGCAAAAAATTAAAATCAGTCACCTTCATCTCGTGCAATTTTTCACCCTTCGGGCCAATCAGCATGTGGTTGCCTTCTTCAGTGGTTATAACCAGGGCATTCCGGAACGAAAGAGATCCTTCCGCCTTTTGATTTTGAAGGTTTTCGACGAGGGTCTTTGTTTCCCCGTCCTTGCATGCAATCAGACTATTGTAAGAAATGCCCATCTGTCTATTGACTGAGAAGTAGAGGATGTCCTGAGACAGGGTTATCAAAGTGAGAGAATCTCTGGCAACGGATTTGAACTCCTCCGCCGTCTTTCCGTCCGCAACTTTCGCATAGAACAATTCTATGCTTACGATGGAATTTCGAGAGCCGAGGTCCAGGTCGTAGGATGCGTAGATTCCGTTTTTTACCGGAATGTACCGAACAGAAAAAGTATTGTATTCGCCGTCCTCTTCCACATGAACCGGATTTACGAGGAAGGCGGAATCGGAACCGGGGGCAATGACATAGTTTTTTTTCGTATAGTGTACGCTGAAGTCTCCTCTCTCCCAATCTCCCGAGTCTTTCAGGAGCTTTTCCGTATTGTACAGAATGGCAAAATCGTTTTGTTTTATATCGATCGCCTCATCCGTAATCAATTTCGCCTTTCCGTCTTTGTAAAGATAGAGATTCTGTGAATGGACTTCTCCATACTTGTATGCAATCGGATCGTGATTCGTTGCATAGTAAAGCTCTCTACCGGTTCCGGTGAAGGCATAGAAGTTGACATCTGATGCAATTAAAGTTTTTGCTTTGTTTATGCCGATTTCATAAAGATCGTACTTGCCTGTCGTCTTCTCCTCTCGGATAAAATAGACGTCATCTTCCCAAAGATAATACAGCGTATCATTGTAGGGCGCAATTTCGACTCTCTCCTCTATGTTATTCGGATTGATGAGGTATGTCGTACGATTTTCATCCTTGGCTGTCGCACGGATGGCATTCCCTGATGCTTCTACAAAATCAAAGCCCTTGATGCGATGAGATTCCTTCCCGTCATAGTAGTAATGCTTTGTATCCCGTCCTCGGGATTTTGGATTCGGTATCTCATAGACAAACGTTCCGTCCTGCAAGAATGACAGACTGACATATGCTTTGGAGGCGATGACCTCGGCTTCTTTCTCAAAATCGGATTCCGAATTGACTTTCGCAATTTCAATGCGAGTTAAGTCTCCGATGAATTCACCCAAGCCCGAGTCGGCGTATGAATCGATTTTTGTAAAGTAGTACAGATACTTACTATCCGGACTGAAATAGATATGACCCAGATGCCGATGACGATTACTCTTTGAATATGCCCCGGGGATTTCAATCTTTTCCTTGCTCATCAGATGTTTGACCAGGTATACCTTTTCGTTCGAGGAATACACCAAGGCGTGGTTTGAAGAGAAGGCAGGTTTCGAAGAGCCGGACTTCGAAGAATCGGAGTTCGGGGAGCCGGACTTTGGAATCAAAATGCCGATTATGATTCCGACAATCAGCAATAGGACAATTGTTCCTGTGTGTTTCTTTTTTCTTTTGCCGTTGTCATCATGTTTTGAAAAGTTTTCTTCCATACGTTCTCCTTGTCGTTCGTGTTTTTTTAGAACATTCTTTTTACTTTAATCCCGGGGGAAATTGATAGTTTTCCGGATCATTGGTGAAATATATTTTGATTCCGCGCGCTTCTACATATCTTCCCTCATCGGAAAAAGTGAAGAGTGTGGTGTTTTTGTTCGTTTGAATTTCATAGGTGTCTTCGGAGAGTTTTTTCCAGGTTCCCTCCTCAGTTCTCGGCCCGATGACGAGAGTGCCGTCTGAAAAAAACTCCATCGTCACCATGCCCTCAAATAAGACTTTGCTGCCGTCACTCTCCACATAGGTGGAAGTCCACAGACCGACAATCTCCGAATCTTCCAGGCGAATGTTGCTCCACAATTTTTGAATCCCCCCGATACGGGAGAATACAAGTTTAATATCGTCGGACGACTGCAGCCACACGCGATCGACATCCGAGGCAATCTTCTTTTCTTCCTTCCCGTTAAAAGTGTAGAGATTGTGGTTTGAGATATAAAAAAAGCGGTTCTTCGGACCGATTTCCAGCCGGGAAACATTCAAAAACGTGCGGATGTTTTTACCCTCCGCGTCTATCAGCACATAGTTTTTCGCATCGTATGTTTCGCCATCGGAAACCAAAATTTGCCCGGTGTTCGGATTGATCCAGATTGTTTCGATGACGTTTTCAATCAGCGTTTTTTTCTCGCCCTTGTGATATCGGGTGAGGGCGTGTAATTGATTTTTGTCGTCCTCACGCACTTCAGCGTAGAGTGTGTCATTTACAATGTGGAAGACGGAGACATAGTTGCTTTCTACAGACTTGAAGTCTTCGATCTCCTGTCCCTTTATATCCGCATAGAACAATTCCTCCTTATTTCCCGGATGAATGACGCGAATATAGACGCCGCTTTCAGCAGGGAAAAAATCGAGGCTGTTGTAGTCCGAGTCTTCAGGGAATGAGCGAATCAAGATCGGCTTTGCGGAATTGAGTCCGACGATATAATGGTTTTCTCCTTTTTTCAATGAGAGCCGGCCATTGTTCAGCCGGTTTGCCGCCTCCACTTGCTCGAGAGTATGATACAGAATCGCCGTTTCCTGTGCCTGTATATCAACAGCATTTTCTTCGATGAGAATGGATTTCCCGTTTTTAAACAGATACAGTTTATGAGTATAGTACTCCTCCTCCATGTGTCGAAACGGTTTGTTCTTTGTAGTGTAGAAGAATTGATCGTCGGAAGCCGCGCAGAAGGCGACATCCTTTGCAATCAGAGTTTTCTCTTGGTTCGATGCAATTTCGTAGAGGTCCATCGACTTGTCCTCATTGACTTGTCGGAATACATACTTGTCATCATATTGGAATACAATGTCTTTTTCTTCCGCAATTTCAGTCCGGTGCTCGAGATTCTTCGGATCAATGAATGAAAGGAGAAAGGAATTGTTTCTTTCTTCTCTGCTGATGATCCGGTTTCCGAACGCATTTAACAGCACATCTCCCATATCATGAGATTCCTTTCCGTCGAAGTAGTAGCTTCTGCGGGATTCTCCGTTTTTTCCGTGCTTGCTGTATGTAACGGTTCCGTCGTTCAGGATATCCCAATCGTATGTCCGAACGGACGGAATCTCTTCCGTGATTTTGTCCAAATCGACATTGGGGCGAAGTTTGGAGACTTCGATTCGCTTGAGGTCCGCAGTAAATAAATCATCGCCCTTATAGTCGTCAAAATAGTACAGGTAATTGTTTTTGAAATATGCAATAACGTAATTCGGATCCGTTTTGTAGGACTCAAGCGAGATTCGTTCTTGCGGCGCGCTTTCAGGATTCGCCTGAAAAAAGAGTTCTCCATTCGACAGATAGGCGATGCCTACGTTCTCTCCTGAAGATGCACCCGGCCATTTCCACGCAAAAAAAGCACCTCCGACGATCAATACCGCCAGAAGTGCAAGAAAGAACGGTTTTCCGCCTTTCTTTCCCCTTCCCTTGGAATGTAAAGCGTCCGGCGCTTCGACGCCCGCTCCGCAACCCGCACAAAACTTCGCCTCGTCGGGATTCTCCGCATGACATTTTTGACAGATCATACATCCTCCAACATAAAATTTATTTATTGAAATTATTTTCAAATATGAAATAACTATACCCAAGATGCGAATTAGTGTCAAACACTTGTTGGAATACAGCATAATCATTCAAATTTCAATATTCTTGCCCATCCTGAAAATTGACATTCAGGTGGGGGCGTGATAGAATTCGAAAGGAAGTGTAAAAAAATTGTATTCTATAAAATATGTCATGGATAAAGGAGAATCCTATGAAAAAAGTGGCGGTTATCGGTGCGGGTCCGGGCGGTTATGTCGCGGCAATCAGGTTGGCGCAGCTCGGCGCGGATGTCCATCTGGTCGAGCGCGACAGAGTCGGCGGCACATGCCTCAACAGAGGTTGTATTCCGACCAAGACCCTGTTCCGCACGGCGGAAATCATGCACGAAATGAAACATGCGCATGATTTCGGCATTGACGCGTCTCCGGCGAAGGTCGATTACGACAAGCTGGTGGAGCGCAAGGAGAAAGTTGTCGACACGCTCGTCGGCGGCATTGAACAATTGATCAAGTCCTATCCGAATATCAGATTTCACGTCGGCACGGCTCACATTTTGGAAAAAGACAAAATCGAAGTGAAAGCGAATACCGAGACATGTGCGTCTGCGGGAGGAGAAGGCGCTTGCTGTTCTTCAGGCGGAGCGGCGGGTGAAATCATCGACGGTCTGGATGCCGTCATCATAGCAAACGGAAGCAAACCGCAGATGACCGAGACACAGGGCGTGGAA
>JAUMXJ010000091.1 GCA_030529205.1 Bacillota bacterium
TAATGAGCGGACAACAAGATTTGGCACTGGAGAGATTGCTGAAATCCGTTACGAATCTGGAAGATGAGATGGTGGATTTGAAGCGCAACCGGGTGAATTCTTTAAAATCGATTGAACAAAGCTTTATGATTCAGGAACAGGCATCCATGGTGCAGTGCAAAAACGACGAATTGAGAATGATGGCGGAAGAGGCGCTGAAGAACAAGAATCTTGCCGAACGCGCTCTTAATCGTTTGGAAGCGGTGAATGAGCTGGGCAAAAAGCTGACCCTTTCTCTCGATCTTACCGGTATTATCGATACGGTATACAGCAATTTATTGAAAAATGTACCGATGGAAGTCTTTATCATTATGATTAAAGATGAAAAAGAAAACATGCTGAAATCACTGGTCTTCTATGATCACGGAAAACCGAAAGAAGGATTGGCGCTCGATGCAAACTCGGAAAATTCCATGTTTGTGGAGACGTTTCAGTCGAATCGTTATATTCTAATCGACGATGTATATCTCGATACGAGATTTCACAAGAAAGGTGAAAACATCAAGGATATTTTGTCGCGATCGGTTCTCAGTTTTCCGCTCAGCATAGAAAACAATGTAATCGGAGTATGCAGTTTGCAACATACCAAACCGAATATGTACAACAGCGAGCATGTCAACTTTTTGGAAGAGCTGATGCCATATCTTGCAATTGCAATGAATAACGCATTCAAGTCATCGGAACTCGAGAAAGAAATCAAGCAGCATAAGCTGACACAGAGTAAGCTGAAATTAGCCAACAGGCGGTTGGCGGCGATTTCGAATATTGACGGATTGACGCAGATATCCAATAGAAGGGATTTCGAAAAAAGGGTGCAGGAATACTTGATTAAGGCGGACAGGAAAAAACAATCCGTATCCATGTTTATGTTCGACATCGATCATTTTAAATTATTCAACGATACGTACGGGCATTTGGACGGCGATGAGGTTTTAAAGTCGGTTGCTGCAATTGTGCGTGACAATATTGATAAGGAAAAGGGGATTTCCGCGCGCTTCGGAGGGGAGGAGTTCATCGCCACCTGTATCAATTTAAGCGAAGAAAGAGCTTTGGAAGTGGCGGAGAATATTCGGGAAGAGGTGTATCGGCTGCATATCAAAAACGAAAAAGCTCCTCTGGGTATTGTCACAATCAGTGTGGGATTGGCGTACGCCGACGGTTCTTTTCAATCAAAGAAATCCATTTTGATGCGTTGGGCTGATATCTCGCTTTATCGGGCGAAGCGTACGGGAAAAAATAAAGTCGTACTGAAGCGGCTCAATGTCGAGGAGAATGCACCGGAAAGTTTAAATGATGCGGATTGATGCATCGTACGGGGGAGAGATGAAAAAAAGAATCGACTGCTTTCTCAGTTGAAAAAATGGGTTGTACCGGAGTAGGTCTTGTCGGTCTCACGCAGAATTTGACCGTTGGACTCGGAAATTATGAGGAGTTTGCATGTACGTTTTGAAATGGATGGAAGGCGATCGTGTGCAATATGTCGGTGTTTTTTCGACATTGGAACACGGAAGGGAATTCATGAAAAAAGTTCCGGGATACCGTTTGGCAACGGTCGAGGAAGACGGATTTTCATTCGAAGAAGAGATTGTTTTATACCGTGATCTGCCCGATCTCGTCATGGTGGAATACGGCGATTTCAGGGTGCCGATCAGCAGATTTTCTTTCGAAGGCGATATGATGGTGGTATGGATTGAACTCGACTGTCTGGATTCCGGAAATGCGCATCGCACTGCCATTGCGACCGGAGCGACGAGAATCGACGCGTATTCCGTCAACAATGAAGATGTGGAAGAGTATGTGAGGAAACGTGAAGACAAATTCCTCGCATGCAGGAGATGGCTGGAACAAGCCGGCTATGAAGTCAGTCGAGGGTGTTTCGGTTCCGAGGACGGAGAAGTGATTTTTTACAGAAAAAAATCAAACAAAAAAAATGCCGTCCGCACGGAAGAGGACTGGCATTTTCTGACTCATATGGACCCTCCGTTTCTCGATATGGATCTTGATGCGGAGTTGCCCGAACTGTTGGCGGATTATAACGTGAAATAGAGCAAATTAGGCTGTCCCATTTTTAATTCACATATTGCTTTTCCGTGAAGGGCGACAAAGGCGCCGCCATTTGCTCTGTTTTCATCTTCGACATAGGCATTGACGAGTGCGACCGGAATTCCCATAATCGCGGAACGTTCCAAATAGTCGGCATACTCCGTTGTTTCCCAGTCTTCCGTCGAGAAGTCCAGATAGACCGGCCAAAGCAGGCAGTCGCAGTCCAATGCGGAAATCTCATCCAGGAAATCATCAGTCCAAAAGTCCCCGCAGAGGACAATGCCGAAAGTCCGGTCTTTCAGTTTGAATCGTACGAATTCCTTTCCTTCACGGTAATCCGCATTTACAAAGCTTTCTTTCCAGCCGATGCTTCGTCTGCGATAGTTTGCTGCGGTGTCGCCGTTCGGGGTGATGAGAATATAGCTGCTGAAGATGCTGCCTTCGTGCATTTCAAAGTAGCCGAGACCGATGGCGATGCGGTTGGTTTTTGCAATATTTCTGATTTCAGCCATTTCGGATCCCCGTTGACCGATTGTCACCTGAATATCTTTTTGATAGTCGAAAATCAAACCTTCAAATCCCTGTAGAAACGCTTCGGGAAACAGGATGAGCTCCGCACCTTCCTGAGACGCCTTCTCCGCATAGTGTCGAATTTGGGAGATGCCGTACGAGATGTCTTCTCTTTGCTCGACTGCCGCCAAACATACTTTCATGTCTTCCTCCGATTACGTCTGTTGTGTTGATTTATTCCGGGAGAGTGTGATCCAGCATATTGTAGATTTCAGGTCTTAAAATCAGCTCTAAATCCTCGTCCGGTGCGGTAAATGTAAAATATCCTATTCCCCCCGACATAGGAATTGTGATGTAGAAGCGCCTGCTGCTGATGTCGATATGTCTTTCCCACGAGTCCACCATGAAAAACGCTTCCAAATCCTGAGGGATCTCGCTATCCGGATACTGCTCGCGATAGGTGCGGTCGGCGTGTGCAATCAGTATGGCGATCGCCTTATCCTTGTCGGTAAACCAATCCGACAAAGTAAGCTTGTCCCCGCTTTTTAAGGAATAATAATCCATGTGGGCCTCATATGTGCTCGTCTCTTCATCGCTGTAAAAATTTCGGTAATGGGTGGCACACAGCAAATCGTCGATATGGATGATGTTTGTAAAGTAATAGTAGTAATCGCGTGCATAATCCCCCTCCAGCCGGAATTCTTCCGGAGTGAGCGGTGTCCCGATTTCGGAGATCATCGGATTGATTTTGTTTTGCGCCACTTTATTTTTGAGCAGCAGCTGCGGCGCCGAAGCATAGGAAGGATACGGATATCTGTTTTGATAGTAGAAAAACCCTTTGTCCCCCAATGGAAACATCTTGTAGCTCGTGACCGTTTTTTTATCGGTTGCATATATAAATTCAGCCGAGAATTTCCCCATCATGAGCCCCGGATAATACATGAACTCATAGCTTCCTATAAACTGATTTGTCAAGAAATCCATCACCTTGCTGTTCGATTTGGCATCGAGAAAATAGTATTCTTTTCCGTCGAATACAAAGAATATGGAATCTTTGACCGGGTTGATGATGAAGTAATCGTAGCCGGTTAAAAGCACACCGTCTTTATGGATGGCTTTTTTGTATGCCGTAATCATGTGGGTTGAAATGAGCTGAGCGGTTTTGGCGTCATACGAGGAGAAATCCGACACGCTCGCATATCCGTCCGCAATATGAATATATTCGCTGTACATTGCCCTGGCAGGATCTTCCCTACACTCCGTAGGTTCAAGCGTATTGAAGTCGAAACACATTCCGTTATCGAAAAACATGGCGACATGGTCGTTCAGATATTTGCAGTACCCGGACCCCGGAACGGTTTTGACAATTTTCATGTTTTTGTCGAATATTTCAACCGTTATCACGCCCTTCGTTTCATCTAAGTAGTAGCAAAGATAGTGGCCTGCAAATCTGTCGATGTAGGTGTGTTTGTGTTTCGAGGTGTTTACAGGTTCTCCCTTGGTATTGATAATAAAGATTTGTTCGGTCTGATTATCAACGAGGCTGACGATGGCGTAGCCGTTTTCGTCAAATGCGGACGCTTCATCATAAAAGTACGGAATCAGCATGTGTTCAGCGAGAACACTCATCTTAAAATACAGGCCTTCATGTTGATTGTCGATGTAGTCAATCAGGGCTTCACGATCGACATAGATATATTTGCCGAATCCGGTGTCCTCATTAAAGGCATATACCGGCACATATGCGTCATAAGGGTTTTGGGAGTCCGGTTTTCCGATCAGAATATGTTCTTCTACGGCTTCGGACGAATTCTTTGCCGTGTCTGTCGTGTTTTCGACATTTGATGTATCTGTCGGATTTGTCGTATCTTGGGATGATATTTTTCCCTGAGAAGAATTTGTTGTATCTTCGGTCGGCTGTACCGGCTTCGGATTTTCTCCGCAAGCCGAGAAAATTAAAATGACCGCAAGCAGTAACGGAATGAGTTTTTTCATAGTTCCCCTCCATAATCAATGAAATTTTGTGATGCACATGTTCTCCTTTACATTATGAAATAATTTGAAACGAAAATCAAATGTTGTTCCAATGCTTTTGAAAGAAATGAATCTGTACTATAATGTTAAGGAAACATGCCAATGGAAAAATGTTTAGGAGAATGTATGAAAAGATTACAGTTGTCTAAGGTATATAGGACAATCATCGCGTTGATCCTCACAATCGGTCTGATTCTCTCACCTGCACAGAGCACATCGACATTTGCCGATACCGGGGAAATATCCGTCTATGTGAACGGAAAGAAACTGGATTTTGATGTTCCCCCTCTTGTAATCAAGGAGAGAACGCTGGTTCCGCTCAGAAAAATCTTTGAAGAGCTGGGAGCAACGGTTATTTGGGACGCCAAGACTCCGGATAAGATTGTTGCAAAAAACAATACAATCGAAGTCGAGATGCAGCTCGGAAAGTACGATTACTATATCAATAAAAAGAAGTTTAAGTTGGATGTCGCACCGGTCGCGGTGAACGGAAGAACGCTGATTCCGGCAAGAGCGGTTTCGGAGGCGTTCGGCTGTAAGGTGGGCTGGGATCAGCCGACTCTGTCCGTCCTGATCACAACCGCGGATTATTCCGGAAATCAACAAGGGAATCACGGAGACAATCAAGGCGGAAACAACGACAGCGGAAATCAAAGCGGCGGCAACCAAAG
>JAUMXJ010000092.1 GCA_030529205.1 Bacillota bacterium
ATTTACGACACCTCCGATCAGAAATCATTGCTGAAGAAAATCATCAAGGAAATGGATATGAGTGTCGAACCCGGGACGATGCGGGATATGATTTCGAAGTATAAGAACGGGTCGAAGCTTCTGATGCGCGATGTCGAAGCGGAGATTATGAGGCGGTACAATGAATCTCTTAAATCAAGTAACAGTATGGATTTTGACGATCTGATCGCCAATGTGATTGTGCTGTTGGAGCAGTACCCTCCGGTTAGAGAGATGTATAATAAGCGTTTTCGCTATATTCATGTCGATGAGTATCAGGATACCAATGCCGCACAGTTTCGCCTGATCAAGCTCTTATCCGGTGACGGCAATGTGTTTGCCGTTGGCGATATCGACCAGAGTATCTACAAATGGCGCGGTGCGGATATCTCGAATATTCAAAACTTTGAACGTGACTTCGCGGGTGCGCGGCTGGTTGTTTTGGATCAAAATTATCGATCGACGACGAATATTTTGAATGCCGCAAATGCGGTGATTCTGAACAACGGGAATCGCCCTGACAAGAATCTGTGGTCGGACAGGGGAAGCGGTGAAAAAATAAAATATTTCAGAGCCAATACCGATAAAGAGGAAGCCATGTTCGTTGCGGAGGAGATTCGCAATCTCTCTTCGACGCATCGTTACAAAGACATGGCTGTTCTGTATCGCAATAACGCGCAGTCGAGGCAAATCGAGCTTGTACTCAAAAACAGAGGGATTCCGTACAATGTTTACGGAGGCCATAAGTTCTTCGATCGAAAAGAAATCAAGGATATGACTGCGTATCTCAAGTTGATTTACAATCCTTCCGACAATGTCTCGTTCGAACGCATTCTCAATATTCCGAAGCGCGGAATCGGTGCGACGAGTATGGAGAGGCTGTATCGCTATGCACAGGAAAAGAATCTTTCACTGCTGCATGCCGCGCTTTCCGTCGATGAGGTGGATAAAATCAAGTCTTCCACCAAGATGGAAATCAGAAATTTTGCTGAAAATATCCTGCGGATTCATCAGGACTCTCCGTCGCTCAATATCAGCCAGATTTTTCAGGCGGTTTTGGATTTTACCGGAATTATCAGGGCGTATGAAGAGGAGAATACCAACGAAGCGGATTCCCGAATCGACAATATTTACGAATTTCAGACCTATGTGAATGAAAATGCGGCGATTTTAAATCTCAGTGAATTTATTGAGGATACAGCCCTGCGGTCGGATCAGGACGACATGGACTATGAGGATGACAAGATTACGCTGATGACGATTCATTCCGCAAAAGGTCTTGAGTACGATGTTATTTTCCTCGTGGGGTTCGGAGAGGATATTTTGCCGAGCGCCCGTTCCAAGGATGATGCGAGTGAGCTCGAAGAGGAGCGACGACTTTGCTATGTCGCAATTACCAGGGCGAAGAAGCTGCTCTACTTAAGCAATATGAAAACCAGGTATATGTACGGAGGAGATCAGCCGCAACGGATTGCACCGTCGAGGTTTTTAAAGGAAATCCCTCTAGAATTATTGGAGAATCTCGGGACGGATCCGATTTCTTTTGATGAGGAAGAGGAGCGGGAACACTCGTATAGGAATGATGATGATTGGGGATATGGGGGATATCGTCGAAAAAGCGATTACGCTCCGACGAGAGAACGGGATTATTCTTCCTATCACACTCATTATGATGAAAAACCGAGGAGGAGCCAATCCGCCATAGACAAAAGCGCCTATATAAAAAACGGCGGCGGTCGCACCTCAAGGGCGACGGCTCCGGAGTATCGTGTCGGCGACAAGTTGGTGCATGATGTGTTCGGCGACGGCATTGTCATTGATTGTGAAAAGGGGATGATTCGTGTCGCGTTCGAAAACGGGATCAAAAAAATCAATCCCGAGCTCGCGCCGATTCAGAAAAAATAATGTACAGGACAATCGACAGGGGAGATTATGAAGCGAATTGAAGAGCTGAGAAGACTGATTGAGATATACAATAAAGCGTATTATGAGGACAATGATTCCCTCGTATCGGATGCGGAATTTGATGCGCTTCTTTTAGAATTGAAGCATTTGGAAGAGGAAAATCCGAATCAGCTCAACTTTTTTTCGCCGACGCGGAAAGTCGGCGGCGGTGTCGGAGCGCGATTTAAAAAGGTGGTGCATTCCGTCCCGCTTATGAGTCTGGACAACGCGTTTGATGCCCGTGACTTATACGATTTCGACAATCGCATCAGAAATGAACTCGGCAAAAGCGCAAGATATTCCGTGGAGTACAAAATCGACGGACTCACCTGCGTTCTCAAGTACCGCGGGGGTGTTCTTGTCGGTGCTGCGACAAGAGGGGACGGAAGAGTGGGAGAGGATGTGTTTGAAAACGCCAAAACCATCAAGACCGTGCCGCATACGGTTCCGACGACACAGGATTTTGATGTGCGGGGTGAAGTCTACATGAGCAAGATGAGTTTTCAAAAAATTCAGGATACATTCGCCAATCCCCGCAATGCAGCTTCCGGCTCGCTTCGTCAGCTCAATCCTGAAATTACCGCGGAGCGTAATCTCGACATTTTCGTATTTGATCTCCTCGGAGGCTTCGAAGAACTCGACAATCAGGAGGATGCGTTCGGGCATTTGAAATCACTCGGTTTTTCAACAACGGACTACCGCGTGTTCGATGATATCGAAGGGGTCATCCGATATACCGAGGATGTGGCGGCAATCAGGGAGGAGTTGCCCTTTGAAATCGACGGGCTGGTTATCAAAGTCACCTCGTTTGCCGACCGCACGAAGCTCGGCGCCACATCCAAAGCGCCGAAATGGGCGATTGCGTACAAATTTCGCGCGGAGCGTCAAATGACCAGGGTAAATGATATCGAAATTCAGGTGGGCAGGACAGGCGTTCTGACCCCGCTCGCAATTCTCGAGCCGGTGAAAATTGCCGGTTCGACCGTCTCCAGGGCAACTCTTCACAATGAGGATTATATTTCCGCCAAGGACATTCAAATCGGAGATTATGTCGTGGTGGAAAAGGCGGGGGACGTGATTCCTGCCGTGGTGGAAGTGCTGAAGGATCGCAGAGGGGAAGTGAGAAAGTTTCAAATGCCGGAACACTGCCCGATTTGCGGTACGAAAGTGGTGCGGGAAGAAGGACAGGCGGCTACCAAATGTCCGAATAATTCATGCAATGCGCGCACCGAACGCCGGCTGATCAATTTTGTCTCCAAGGACGCGATGAACATTGTCGGCCTTGGGGAATCCACCGTCAAGCTGTTCTGCTCGGAAGGGCTTCTGACGAATATTGCGGATATCTACATACTCGGGGAGGCAAAGGAGCGCATTCTCTCGCTTGAGGGTTTCAGTCATAAGTCCGTCGCACAATTGCTCGATTCCATTGAAGAAAGCAAAAGTCGCGGTCTCGCATGTGTCTTGACCGGGTTGGGAATTCCGCTGGTGGGCAAGACGACCGCAAGAAAATTGGCACAAATCTTTCAAAATATTGACAATCTGGCAAGCGCCGCTCAGGAGGAACTCAGTCAAATTCAAGACGTCGGAGAGAAAATTGCCGTGTCCGTGGTGTCCTATTTTACAAAGGATGAGACCGTTGAGATGATCGAGAGATTGAAAAAATCCGGCGTGATTCTCTCCGAGAACGCGGAGACGGGAGATGCTTTGGAAGGAAAGAGTTTTGTGATTACCGGGTCTTTTGACGGATATGACCGCGATGAATTGACCGAAATGGTATTGAGGCAGGGCGGAAAAGTGAGTTCTTCCGTTTCCAAAAAGACGAACTATGTTGTAGTCGGAGAAAAAGCCGGCTCCAAACTGTCCAAGGCGCACGAACTCGGAATTCCGACGATCGGACTCGAGAGATTCCTGGAAATGGTCGGTTCGAAAATGACGGAAGGGTAAGGACTAGGGGTGAAGATTGATGTATGAGTACAATACGGGAAAGATAAGGCTTTCAAAAAATAAAACATTTGTTCTGGCATCCAATAATCAGCATAAAATCTCGGAGATTAAGCACCTGACTGAGCATTTGGGGCTTGAAATCCTGTCGATGAGGGAAGCCGGGATTGTCGATGATATCGTGGAAGACGGAAGTACCTTTGAGGAGAATTCTTTCATCAAGGCGCGCCATATCTATGAACGATACGGATTTCAGTCCATTGCGGATGACTCCGGGCTTGAGGTCGAGGCACTGAACGGAGCGCCGGGCGTGTACTCGGCAAGATATGCGGGAGAGGAAAAGTCCGACGGTATGAACAATGCGCTTCTTATCAAGAACATGGCGGATAAAGAGAATCGCAACGCCCGATTTGTCTCCGTCATCACCGTGATACACCAAGATGAGGACGGCAGAGTATGCCGTTCCGTATTTCGCGGCGAGGTTTCCGGAATCATCATCGATACACCGAGAGGAACACACGGGTTCGGATACGATCCGCTCTTTGAAATGAACGGAAAAACAATGGCGGAGCTGGAAGAGAGCGAAAAAAATAAAATCAGCCACAGGGCAAGGGCAATGAAGCGTTTTTTAGAGGCACTTCGGGATTAGACGAGCGTCTTCGCCCATTTGTTGGACAGAACACGCGGAAGACCGACGAAAAACTTGAAGACTTCGTCCGCGTTGGCGGCAAGTACGACATAGGGCACCGGAATCCCCATGAGAATTCCCGTGATATAGACCGCCGGAACACCCACTCCCCATACACTCACCGCTTCGATGAGCATCGAGAAGACCGTATCTCCACCCGCGCGGAATGTCCCGATGATCATCACCAGATTGTAGAATTTGAACGGCAGCATGATGCCGATGATGCGAATCGTCTGAATTGAAATATCCGCCACTTCTCGATCCAAATTGTAAAATCCGTTCACGATAAACGGAGCGAGGACAAAGACCGTTCCTCCCATAATCATACCTAAAATGGTGTTGAGCTGGAGAAATTTTGTGTTGTACTCGATGGCTTTTTTCCTGTCTCCTTCTCCGAGAAGATTTCCGATCATGATGGCGGAGGCGTTGCCGACGCCGAAGGACAATACGGTAAAAATCATGCGCACGGTTTCCGCTATGAAGACCGCCGCGGATGCAGTTGTCGAGATTCGTGCGTAGATAAGTGCCATTGCGGACATTCCGAGAGACCAGACGCCTTCGTTGATGATAACGGGCAAGGATTTTTTGATAATATTTTGAAACATTTTTTTCGGAATGCCGAGAATGTGACGAAACCCGATGATGAGTATCGGGGTGAAGCGCTTGGAAAACACGATGACGATTCCGGCTTCAA
>JAUMXJ010000093.1:0-532 GCA_030529205.1 Bacillota bacterium
TATAAATGAGATTCCATTATATTTCAAGTTTTGAACGGATTTTAGGAGGAAGATTTTGAAAAAGACAATATATCTGGCAGGCGGTTGTTATTGGGGAGTGGAGGCGTTTATGAAGCTCCTGAACGGAGTGACGGATACGGATGTGGGTTTTGCAAACGGAGACGACAGGATTGAAAATCCGAGCTATCGCGATGTTTGTACTCACACGACCGACTATGCGGAAACGGTTCGTGTGGTATACGAGGATTCCGTCATTTCTACGGACGCTCTGCTTGACCAATTTTTCCGTATTATCGATCCCACCACCAAAAACAGACAGGGACCGGATGTCGGAAATCAATATCGCACCGGAATTTACTTTGAGACGGGGGATGAAGCTGCCGAGACGGCTGCGCGTCGTGCAATCGCACGACATCAATCCGAGTACCGCGATCCGATCGTCACGGAAGTCGAACCGCTCAGAAGGTATTACAGCGCCGAAGAATCGCATCAGGACTACTTGGATAAAAATCCGAACGGCTACTGTCACATT
>JAUMXJ010000093.1:542-5247 GCA_030529205.1 Bacillota bacterium
ATCGAGGTTTGCTTTCTTTTATCGCATGGTTACTTTATAGTGAATTTGGGCTTATGAAGAGGGAGTATTCTGTGATGTTCCCGTTGTTTTGTGACAATGGAGAATGGAAGATTGTGTTTGAGCTGAGAAGCAAGGATTTGAGTGCGCATAAGGGAGAGATTTCTCTTCCGGGGGCGCCGTCGAAGCGGGCGAGAGTCGGCGAGACGCGGCGGTTCGCGAGACCTCTGAAGAGCTGGGTATTTCAAGCGATACCATTCATGTCATAGACAGAATTGAAGGAACAAAGACATTAAGCGGCAGTCAGATTCACTGCTATATCGCACGACTCTCCGTCAGCGATTTTTCGCCGTCGAGAGCGGAAGTGGAGAAATTGCTTATCGTTCCGTTGCAACATCTGTTGCAACACCCCCTGTCCGAAGAGATGCTGAAATCGCCGTTCGGAGAGTGGGTAAAGTCCTATCGCTATGACTTTGACAACCATACAATTTGGGGAATTACAGGGCGGTTGATTAAAAACTTCGTCGATTCCTTTGAAAATATTCGAAATAAAATGGCGGAAATGTCCATGACCGGAAAATCGGAGGCAAATTGAATAACAAGTGGCAAGAATGCCTGCTGCCGAGCAGATCAATAGAAATTGAAGTGGAAGGGCGTAAAAAACCGTTTCGAACGCTGATTGAAAGCGGAGTGGAGGACGGCATGTTTCGCGTTCTTGCCCCGATGCTGGACGGCAGGACATATATTATGGCGGGAATCGATACCGTCAATGTCGTATTCAGCTATCAGGAATCCGGCACATTGAAAGTATCTCAAGTCAAGTGCAGAATCGTGAAAAAAGGGATGATGGACGGCCTTCCCGTCGTTACACTCGAAATCATCGGGGAGCCCGTTCCCACACAGAGAAGAAGAGCATTTCGCGTAAACGTGCTCAGCAGGATTGTCGGTCAAATCGGAAACGACAAAAGAATTGACATGACAACCAAGGACATCAGCGTGTACGGGATGTTTCTGTACTCCGATGTGCGAATCGAACGCGGAAAAGTGCTGAAAATTCTTTGGAATTTTGAAGGCCCGAAAGACAGATTGGATGATGAAGAATTCCTGGATCGCGCTTTTTCGGGTGATGCGGATGAGGCTGAGACCATTGAATCGAAACTCGATCAATTGGTGGAAAAAAATGCCGCCGCGATGAAGCGCAAGGAGGAACTCAAGGAGGAGAGAAGCACCTATTTCATCATTGACGCACATGTCGTATCTTGTGATTACGACAAAGAAATCGGAAAATATGCCGTCAGGTTAAATTACGATCACATCACCGAAAGTCATACCAAGCGTATTTTGCAATTTTTGTACAAAAAACAGGCGGAGATTCTCAGCAATGATCCCGATGTTGCAAACAGAATCGACAATTTCTTTGCGAAAGAAGAGGCGGAGAAGCCGCTTCCGACCTACATTTCCGTCCTGACCCTCTGTGCGTTTGTTCTCGGTGCACTTTCGATTATTTTCTTTATGCTCGCAAAGCCCGCCGACTCCTCGTTTATGGACGCGTTTTTCGATGTGACGCGAAACCATCATCTCAAGGCTACGGAGCTGCGTTTGGCGGTTATTTCCTCGACACTCGGGGTGCTGTTTGAACTCGTGTCCTTTGTCTTTCGCGCCGGACTCGCGATGAAGAAAACCAATCGCCTCAGTCTGACGGACGGATTGAGATTGTTGCTTTTGGCGGTGGTCGCGTTTTACATCATTTCGTTCTATGTGAACAATGTGGTATAAGCTCCCGGGTAAGCTCACGTCTTTCGCACAGCAGGGGAAATGCAAGCGATAAATCGTGCGAAGCGTCGGGCGGGATATGAAGATGAAAAATCAAAAAGAGGATCCTTCAGGATTCCTCTTTTTTTTCGATGAGGCTTCTCACCGCGTTGATGATGGCACTCTCGGCGTGTTCATTGATGCTGTAGAGATGCCTTGCAATTTCCGTTACATCCTGCCTTGCCGTCTTTTTGTCGATGGGACAGGGGCTTTTTATGACCGGGATATCGTTCCGTTCACAGTATTGGATAATGGTCTTTTCCCTGGTGTAGATGAGCGGTCGAATGACCGTAATTTCTTTTTTGTCCAAAAAAGAAACCGGTTCCAATCCCTTGATTTTTCCGCCGTAAATCAGATTCATCAGGAATGTTGCAATTAAATCATCCTGGTGATGCCCAAGCGCCAACTTGTTGATTCCGTGTCGGTTCATCGTGGTCGCGAGAGCGCCCCTCCGCATATTGGCACAAAGGGAGCAGGGATTTTTTTCGTTTCGAATCTCGAAGACGACTTCCGCAATATCCGTCTCGACGATATGGAGCGGAACATCCAGCGATTCGCAAAAGTCTTTCGCCTTTTGAAAGTCGAGGGAGGATGAGCCGCCGACCCGTTCAAACCCCGGATTGATCGAAATGGCGCAAAGATCAAATTTTGCGGTTGCATATTTCTTCAATTTGGAGAGCAGATGGACCAATGCCATCGAGTCTTTTCCGCCGGAGAGTCCGACGGCAACAAAGTCGCCATCAGAAATCATCTGATGGCGTTCTATCGTGTATCGTATTAATCCGTCAATATTTTGTTTTTTCATTCAGTTTTGATTTCCCATGGTAGGACTTGTCGTAGGCGTCGTAGTAGGGGTCACGGTCGGGGTCGTCGTCGGATCCGGAGTGGAATCCGGTGTCCTGTCCGGAACCTCGAATGTGATTTCTACAGTTTTTTCAATCGTTTCATAGACCTTTCCGTCTCTGTCCGTCGCGGTCATCTTAATGGTGAATTTTCCAGGCGCTTTGAAGTTAAACTGCGGTTCGGCAATGTTTTCCTCCGCAAGCAGCATGGAACCCTGATATACCTGCCAGTGGTACTTCGTAATTTTGTTCTGACCTGAAGATGTATTGACGCACTGGACATTTGAAAGGGAGGTCATTTTGATGTCGAAACCCGGGACAATCGGTTGTCTGCTGTCTCTAAAGAAGAAGAACGCGATGACGAAGACTGCGACCAGAAAGATGGTGGAGAGCGCAATGGCGACAATCTGCCTGATTTTTCTGTTTTTGTTGTCGTTGTCGAGGTCATCCATTCGCTTGTAGAACCGGTCGAGGTCGGAAGCGGATTCGTCGTCCAGGATATTGGTGTCGTACTCATTGAATTTAAAAATCGGGGAGTCTTCATCATCCGCATCAAGCCTCTGCGTGTGCGACGGGGTTTCCGGCACACTGTTTCGCCCGTCTTCCTGCTTGTGTTTCTGATCGTCTTCCTCAATCATATCCGCCGCTTTGAGCGCATCATCGGCAAAATCGTCCAATGCCTCCGTGAGAGACATGTGCTTTTTGTTTTTTCGCTTCTTCGCCTTTCTGCCTTCTTTGTTCTTTGCTTTGGATGCTTGATCCGATTCAATCGTCTCGGTCTCGATCAAATCATCGTGAGAACTTGTATGCTCGGGTTCCGCCAACTGCTCATCTTCGATTTTTTGTTTTCCGTAGTTGGTGAACTCGTTGACGATTTCGTCCAAGCTGTTGGTGATGTCCTTGCTGATTTGATTCAAATCGATTGTCTTGGGTTGAACCGCCCTGACAATTTCAAAGTCCTCCATACTGTCGAGGATTTTCTTCGTTTCCTTGCTCTCCAGTCGGACTTCCTTACTTTCAAATCCGTCCGTATCGAGCCCGACGGAGTAATCGGTTTGATTTGCAATTTTTTGTTCAAATTCGTCGATTTTGTGCTCTCGTCTGAGTTCTTCTCTTTTCTTTTCCTGCTCGAGTCTTCTGGTCTCCTCCGTTCTCAAAAACTCGTCCACGGATTCCGCATCGATGATGTCTTCATCCTGACGGTATACATAAATCCTTTTTTCGAGACTTGCGGGAATTTGGTATATGAACACATCGCGAAATGCACTGTACACATCCGCGATGGAGTAGAAATTGTTGTTGCCCTGAATCATCTGGTCGATCAGGATGGCCTCCGCTCCTTCCAGATTCGGAAGAAGCTTTGCAATGGTGTTGCCGAGAGACGCGACGATTTCCTTGTCGCTCACGGTTGTGTGTGAAGTATAGTTGACGAGTTCTCTGAGATAAACCCCGTTTTCATTGAGAAGAATCTGGTCTTCCGCGATGAGCATAAGTTTAACGGAGTTCGGAAACTCGTCGTATCGCAGCATTTTTTTGAGAAGTTCCAATGCGATTTGAATGCGAATGTTTTTCTCCGCACTCGTGGAATTGATGAAATGCTCAAACAGACGCCCGTCTACATTTTTCAGGATGATTCTGGTCTTTTCCTGGTCTTCTTCCAGGGACAGAAAATTGTAGAGATTGTCCAATTGGTTCTTTGTAGATAAAGCGAGATAGGAAGGACGATACATGGTGATGATGATGACACCGGTATCGTCGATATTGGATACGGCAGTTCCGATTTCCGCCGATTCGCTTCTGAATTCTGCCACATAGGATCTATACATCATAAGTAGAGTATATTAAAAAAAATCATGTTTTACAAGCGTTTGGACAGTTTAAACTAATATTCTTTTAATATAAATCGAGAAAGGGCTATGTTATATTATAGTGGATAAGGAGTACGATGTGAGCAATCTGGAGAAAGAAAATAAGAAGGTTCTGTCGAAGTCGGATTCTAAAGAAAAAGCATCCAAAAAAGCACCCAAGGACGATATCGTCATCAGGGTGGCGGG